>NZ_CADEAU010000388.1 GCF_902825405.1 Micromonospora maritima
CGCAGCGAGGCCGGCCGGCGGCGGCCCGACCTGGCCGGCGTGCTGGACGCCGTCACCGCCCGGCTCCGCGACCCCGAGCACGAGCTGGCCGCCCGCTTCCCGCAGCTGACCGGCGCGGTGATGGCCAAGGGCGTGGAGGACACCGCCTACTACCGGTGGAGCCGGTTCGTCGCGCTCAACGAGGTGGGCGGCAGCCCGGCCCACTTCGGCGTGCCCCCGGCCGAGCTGCACCGCTTCGCCGCCGCCCGCCAGGTGCGCTGGCCGGCGAGCATGACCACGCTCTCCACCCACGACACCAAGCGCGGCGAGGACGTGCGGGCCCGGCTCGCCGTGCTCAGCGAGATGCCCGGACGCTGGGCCGAGCGGGTGGTCGACTGGATGTCCCGCGCGCCGCTGGCCGACCCCGCGCTGGCCCACCTGCTCTGGCAGACCGCCGTCGGCGCCTGGCCGATCGAGCGGGACCGGCTGCACGGGTACGCCGAGAAGGCCGCCCGGGAGGCGTCGGTCAGCACCAGCTGGGCCGACCCCGACGCGGCCTTCGAGCACGAGATGCACTCCCTGGTCGACCGGATGTACGACGACCCGGAACTGCACGCGCAGATCACCGCGTTCGCCGACGAGATCACCCCGGCCGGCTGGTCGAACGCGCTCGGCCAGAAGCTGGTCCAGCTCACCATGCCCGGCGTGCCGGACACCTACCAGGGCACCGAGCTGTGGGAGAACTCCCTGGTCGACCCGGACAACCGGCGGCCTGTCGACTTCGCCGTACGCCGCGAGACGCTGGCCCGGCTCGACGCCGGCTGGCGGCCGGCCGTGGCCGCCGACGGCGCGGCCAAGCTGCTCGTGGTCTCCCGGGCGCTGCGTCTGCGTCGCGACCGCCCGGAGCTGTTCGGCGGCTACCGTCCGGTGCCGGCGCACGGCCCGGCCGCCGCGCACGCGGTGGCCTTCGACCGGGGCGGCGCGGTAGCGGTCGCCACCCGGCTGCCGCTGCGGCTGGCCCGCTCCGGCGGCTGGCGGAACACGACCGTGTCACTTTCCGTTCATCAGGTGACCGACTTGTTCACCGGTCGGGTCTACAGTGGTTCTGAGCTGCTCCTGGATGATCTGCTGAGCACCTATCCCGTCGCCCTCCTCGCACCCACCGACTCTGTGGAGGCCGCCGCATGACCGAGTTCACGGTGTGGGCGCCCGAGGCCGCCCGGGTGCGGCTGCGCCTGCCCGGCGTCGCCGACCACGACATGCGACCCGGCCGGTCCGGCTGGTGGCGGGTCGAGGTGCCCGACGCGGGCCCGGGCACCGACTACGCGTTCCTGCTCGACGACGACGAGCAGCCGCTCCCCGACCCCCGCTCGGCGTGGCAGCCGGCCGGGGTGCACGGCCCCAGCCGGCTCTACTCGCACGCCGCGTTCGACTGGACCGACGCCTCCTGGACCGGCCGGCAACTGCCCGGCAGCGTCCTCTACGAGCTGCACATCGGCACGTTCTCCCCGGAGGGCACGTTCGACGGCGCGATCGCCCGGCTCGACCACCTGGTCGACCTCGGCGTCGACCTGGTCGAGCTGCTGCCGGTCAACGCGTTCAACGGCGAGTACAACTGGGGCTACGACGGCGTCTGCTGGTACGCCCCGCACGAGCCCTACGGCGGGCCGGACGGGTTGAAACGGTTCGTCGACGCGGCCCACGCCAAGGGTCTGGGGGTGATCCTCGACGTCGTCTACAACCATTTCGGGCCCTCCGGGGCCTACGCGCCGCGCTTCGCGCCGTACCTCACCGAGCAGAGCAACACCTGGGGCCGCACCGTCAACCTGGACGGCCCGCACTCCGACGGGGTGCGCCGCTACATCGTCGACAGCGTGCTGATGTGGCTGCGCGACTACCACGTCGACGGTCTGCGGCTGGACGCCGTGCACGCGATGCCGGACGGCCGGGCCACCCACTGGCTGGAGGAGGTGGCCACCGAGGTCGAGGCGCTGTCGACGCACCTCGGCCGGCCGCTGTCGCTGATCGCCGAGAGCGACCTCAACGACCCGACGCTGATCACCCCGCGCGAGGCGGGCGGCTACGGCCTGCACGCGCAGTGGAACGACGACGCCCACCACGCGCTGCACACGCTGCTCACCGGCGAGCGGCAGGGCTACTACGGCGACTTCGGCTCCCTCGAATGCCTCGCCGACGTGCTGACCGGCGCGTTCTTCCACGCCGGCACCTGGTCCAGCTTCCGCAACCGCAGCCACGGCCGACCGGTCGACCGGCAGCGCACCCCGGGCCACCGCTTCGTGGCCTACCTGCAGAACCACGACCAGATCGGCAACCGGGCCACCGGTGACCGGATCTCCGCCACGCTCTCACCCGGGCTGCTGCGGGTCGGCGCCACCCTGCTGATGACCGCGCCGTTCACCCCGATGCTGTTCATGGGGGAGGAGTGGGCGGCGACGACGCCGTGGCAGTTCTTCACCAGCCACCCGGAGCCGGAGCTGGCGACGGCGGTCGCCACCGGCCGCAGGCGGGAGTTCGCCGCGCACGGCTGGCCGGAGGGGGACGTGCCGGATCCGCAGGACCCGCAGACGTTCCTGCGGTCCCGGCTGGACTGGGCCGAGCTGGACAAGCCCGAGCACCGCGAGATGTACGACTTCCACCGGCGGCTGATCGCGCTGCGCCGGTCCCGGGCCGACCTGTCCGATCCCCGGCTGCACCGGGTGGAGGTGCGCCACGGCGACCGGTTCCTCGTGATGCGGCGCGGCAACACGTTGGTGGTGGCCAACCTGGCCGACCGGCCGCAGCGGGTCAACCTGCCCGGGGTGGTACGCCGGGTGCTGCTCGCCACCTCCGAGGGCGTCACGGTGATGCGGGACGGCATCGAGCTGCCGCCGGAGTCGGCCGCGATCGTGGCGCTCTGACCACCCGCGCCCACCACTCACGATCGGTGCGGAAGGGAGCGGTTAGTTCGCCGCCGCGGCACGGTCCTACCTCCGACGACCGACCGTGGAGGTTCCCCATGTCCGACAACCCGAGCCGCGCCGACCTGTGGGCGCTGGCGCACGCCGAGCGCGCCGCCCTGGCCGAGGATCTCGCCGGCCTCGACGCGGCGCAGTGGGCGCAGCCCTCGCTGTGCGGCCGGTGGACGGTGGAGCAGGTCGTCGCGCACCTCACCGCCGCGGCGAGCGTCGGCCGGGCCCGCTGGGTGGCCAGCGTGCTCGGCGCCCGGTTCGACTTCGACCTGCACAACGACCGCCGGCTGGCCGAGCACCGGGGCGCCGACGCGGGGGAGACGCTCGAGCGCTTCCGCCGGGTCGTCGGCAGCACCACGTCGACGTTCGGGCCGACCGAGGCCTGGCTCGGTGAGGTGGTCGTGCACGCCCAGGACATCCGGCGTCCGCTCGGACTGGACCGCACGCCGCCGGTCGGGACGGTCACGCCGGTGGCCGCCTTCTTCGCGAGGCGGGACTTCACCGTGGCCGGACGCAGCGCCGTGGACGGCCTGCGGGTGGAGGCGACCGACGGGCCGTTCGGGTTCGGCGCCGGCCCGCTGGTCAGCGGCACCACCCTGGCGCTGACGATGGCGATGGCGGGCCGGGCTGCCTACTGCGACGATCTCACCGGGCCCGGCCTGCCCACCCTGCGGCAGCGCTGCGCCCCGGCCTGACCGTGAGCGGCAGGCCGATCCGACGGACGGCCCGGCGAGCATACTCAGTATGCTCGCCGGCATGCCGCCCTCGCATCGTCTCCTGACCCTGGTCGCCCCCGTGGCCGGCGTCCTGCTCGGCGTCCTCGACTTCGTCTGGATCAAGTGGGTGCCGTACCCGCTCGCCGAACTCGGCAACTCCACCGCCGTGTGGGCGGTCGCCGCGTTCGCGCTCGGCTGGTGGGTCCGGTCGGGCGCGGTGCGGGCCGCCGTGGCCGCCACCGGCCTGCTGGTGGTCGCGGTGCCGAGCTACTACCTGGCGGCCGCGCTGCTCCAGGGCGACGACCTCGCCGTGGTCGTGGCGCCCAGTTCGCTGCTCTGGATGGCGTTCGGGGTGTTCGCCGGGGTGGTGTTCGGGGTGGCCGGGATCTGGGCCCGCGCCGACGGGTGGCGTCGGGTGGTCGGTGTCGCGCTGCCGGCGGCCGTGTTCGTCGAGGAGGCGCTGCGCTTCGCCCGCCGCGCGCGGGCCGGATATCCGGGCGGGTGGTGGAACGTCGCGGTCGACCTCGTGCTCGCCGCGCTGCTGGTCGGGTGTGTCGCCCGGACCGCCCGGACCCGGCTGCGCGCGGCGGCGGTGGCGCTGCCGCTGGCCGTGCTCGGCGCGGTGGTGTTCGCCGCCGTGTCCTGACGCGGCACGCCGCGCCGATTGACTTTCGATAGCAAGAAACCGACACTCGATAGATGAGTGATCTCGACGTGCTTGTCGTCGGCGCCGGACTGGCCGGGTTGCACACCGCCACGCTGCTCGCCCGGGGCGGCCACGACGTGCTGCTTGTCGACCGCCGACCCACCCTGGCCGGCGCGATCCGGACCACCGGCATCTTCGTCCGGCGTACGCTCGACGACTTTCCGCTGCCCGAGGACTGCCTGGGCCCGCCGATCCGGCGGGTGGTGCTCTACCCGCCCGGGCTGCGCCGCCCGGTGACGCTCGTCAGCGGGCGCGACGAGTACCGGGTCGGCGACATGGCCGGGCTCTACACCGCCGCGGCGCACGCCGCCGCCGACGCCGGCGTACGGGTCGCGCTCGGCACCCGCTACACCGGCCGGCGGGCGGACGCCTTCGTGCTGCACGGACCCGACGGGCCGGCCGAGGTCCGTGCCCGGTTCGTCGTCGGCGCCGACGGCGCCCGCTCCCGGGTGGCCCGCGACCTGCGCCTGGACCGCAACCGCCACCTGCTGGTCGGCGCCGAGGAGGTCTTCCCCGTCCCCGGCGGCCAGGGGCCACCCACGTTCCACTGCGTGCTCGACCCCTCGCTCGCGCCCGGCTACCTGGCCTGGGTCGTGAACGACGGGCGGCACGCCCACGTCGGCGTCGCCGGCTACCCCGACCGCTTCCCCGGCGGGCTCCGGCAGGCGCTGCGCCGGTTCGCCGCGTCGGCACCCGGGCT
>NZ_CADEAU010000389.1 GCF_902825405.1 Micromonospora maritima
CGGGCTGCGGCGCGGCGGCGCTGACCGGCCTGCCGGTCCGGCCGGTCAAGGGCCAGGTGCTGCGGCTGCGCGCGCCGGGTGGCGGTCCGCCGGGCTTCCGGCACGTGATCCGGGGGTACGCGGACAGCGAGTCGGTCTATCTGGTGCCCCGGGACAGCGGTGAGGTCGTGGTCGGGGCGACGGTCGAGGAGCGCGCGGACACCGCTGTCACCGCCGGCGGCGTGTTGACGCTGCTGCGCGCCGCCGCGGAGCTGGTGCCGGAACTCGTCGAGTACGAGTTGGTGGAGGCCGTCGCCGGGTTGCGCCCCGGTACGCCCGACAACGCGCCGATCATCGGGCCGCTGCCCGGGCGGCCCGGCGTGCTCGCCGCGACCGGGCACCACCGGCACGGCATCGTGCTCACCCCGGTCACCGCCGACCTGGTCACCGAGCTGATCGTCACCGGCGAGCCGGATCCCGCGCTCGCCCCCTTCACCCCGGACCGCTTCGGGAAGGAGCGCACGTGGAACTGATCGTCAACGGCACGGGCCGGACGCTGCCCGAGGGCGTCACGGTCGCCGAGGTGGTCCGCACCGTCACCGACCGGGAGCGCGGGCTCGCGGTGGCGGTGAACGGCGAGGTGGTGCCGCGCGGCGGCTGGTCGGCGAGCGTGCTGCGCGACGGCGACCGGGTCGAGGTGCTCAGCGCCACCCAGGGCGGGTGAGCGGGGTGTCCACGGTGGAGATCGGCGGGGTCACGTTCGGCTCCCGGCTCATCCTCGGCACCGGTGGCGCGGCCAACCTGCACGTGCTGGAGCAGGCGATCCGCGCCTCCGGCACCGAGCTGGTGACGGTGGCGCTGCGCCGGGTGGACACCACGCCCGGCGGGTCGGGCGGCCTGCTCGACCTGGTGGAGCGGTGCGGCGTACGGCTGCTGCCGAACACGGCCGGCTGCCGGACCGCCGTCGAGGCGGTGAAGACGGCGCACCTGGCCCGGGAGGCGTTCGACACCGACTGGGTGAAGCTGGAGGTGATCGGTGACGAGCGCACGCTCCTGCCCGACGGGGTGGAGCTGCTGCGCGCCGCCGAGGAGCTGGTGGCCGACGGGTTCACCGTGCTGCCGTACACCTCGGACGATCCGGTGCTGGCCCGGCGGCTGGCCGACGTGGGCTGCGCGGCGGTGATGCCGGCCGGGTCGCCGATCGGCTCCGGACTGGGCATCGGCAACCCGCACCACATCCGGCTCATCCGGCAGGCCGTCGACGTGCCGGTGGTGCTCGACGCGGGCATCGGCACCGCCTCCGACGCGGCGCTCGCGATGGAGCTGGGCTGCGACGCGGTGCTGCTGGCGAGCGCCGTGACCCGGGCCGCCGACCCGGTGGCGATGGCCACGGCCATGCGGTACGCGGTCGAGGCCGGGCGCCTGGCGTACGGCGCGGGCCGCATCGCCCGCCGCTTCCACGCCCTGCCGTCCACCACCGACGACGGCCGGCCCGACCTGTGACCGCCCTACGCGCTGCGGATCTCGGTGCGGATGCGCCCTCCGGGGGGCGGCCGTATACCAAGATCTACACCGGCCCGGCCGGGGTCGTGCTGCTCACCGATCGGCGCATCGCTCGGGAGGCGCTCGTCGACGTGGTCGCGGACGCCGTCGGTGGGGGAGTGCGGTGGGTGGTGCTGCGGGAGAAGGACCTGCCCCGCGCGGAGCGTCTCGCGCTCGCGGTCGAGCTGCGCGCGATCCTCGCCGAGGCGGGCGGCACGCTGATCGTCGCCGGACCGGACCCGCTCGACGGTGACGCGGTGCACCTGCCCGCCGCCGGCCCGTACCCGCCGCCCGCCGTCGGGCTCGTCGGCCGCTCCTGCCACGACACCGTCGAGCTGGCCCGGCTCACCACCGAGCACTACGCGACGCTGTCCCCGGTCTACGAGACGAGGACGAAGCCCGGCTACGGCCCGGCGCTGCGGCCGGCCGGACTCGCCGCGCTGGTGACAGCCAGCCCGGTCCCGGTGCTCGCCCTCGGCGGCATCGAAACGGCAGCTCAGGTCCACGCATGCGTCGAGGCGGGCGCCGCCGGCGTAGCCGTGCTGGGCGCCGTCATGCGCGCCAACGACCCCGCCGAAACCGCCACCACGCTGGGCAGCGCCTTCCAGGAGGCGGCCCCAAACCGCGCAACCACCGGAGAAGAGAACCAGTGACGCCGACGACAGTTCTCAGCATCGCCGGCTCCGACTCCGGAGCAGGAGCGGGCATCCAGGCCGACCTCAAGACGTTCGCCGCGCTCGGCGCGTACGGCACGACAGTGCTCACCGCCGTCACCGCGCAGAACACCCGGGGCGTCGACGCGGTCCTGCCGCTGCCCCCGCAGACCGTGCGCGACCAGCTCGACAGCGTGCTCGGCGACTTCGACGTCCGCGCGGTGAAGACCGGGATGCTCGGCACCCCGGCGGTCGCCGACGCGGTGGCCGAGGCGGCCCGGGCCGGTCGGCTGCCGCACCTGGTCGTCGACCCGGTACTGGTCGCCACCAGCGGGCACCGGCTCGGCGTGGTGGAGGCGGTCGAGCGGCTGCTGCCGTACGCGGAGGTGGCGACGCCGAACTGCGCGGAGGCCGCGGCCCTCACCGGAGGCCCGGTGGGCACCGTGGAGGAGATGGTCGCGGCGGCCGAGGCGCTGGCGGCGCGCGGCCCGGCGTTCGTGGTGGTGACCGGCGGCGACGTGGACGCCGACGGCGAGTCGGTGGACGTGCTCGCGGGCGGTGGGACCACGCGCCTGCTACGCGCCCCCCGGGTGGACACCCGGCACAACCACGGCACCGGCTGTTCGTTCGCGGCCGCCGTCGCGGTCCGGCTCGCCGCGGGCGATCCGGCGCCGGTCGCGGTGGCCGCCGCCAAGGAGTACGTGACCCGCGCGCTGACCGGCGCGCGGGGCTGGGAGCTGGGCGCGGGACGCGGCCCGCTGGACCACTTCGGCTGGAACGCATGAGCGACAGGGAGGCTGTCATGCAGGCACGTCGCAAGGTGTACGTGGAAGGGTCACGCCCGGACGTCCGGGTGCCGTTCGCCGAGGTGACGCTGACCGGGGACAACCCGCCGGTACGGCTCTACGACACCTCCGGTCCCGGCTCCGACCCGGAGGTGGGGCTGCCCGCGCTGCGCGGGCCGTGGATCGCCGAGCGCGGCGACGTGGCCCCGGTACGCGGCGCCGGCACGCCGCTGGCGGGGACCCGTCCGACTCAGCTCGCGTACGCCCGGGCCGGGATCGTCACGCCGGAGATGGAGTTCGTGGCGATCCGGGAGTCGGTGGCGCCGGAGTTCGTCCGGGACGAGATCGCGGCCGGGCGGGCGGTGCTGCCGCTCAACGTCAACCACCCCGAGTGCGAGCCGGCCATCATCGGCAAGGCGTTCCTGGTGAAGGTCAACGCCAACATCGGCACGTCGGCGGTCACGTCGTCGGTGGCCGAGGAGGTGGAGAAGCTGACCTGGGCCACCCGGTGGGGCGCGGACACCGTGATGGACCTGTCCACCGGCAAGCGCATCCACTCCACGCGCGAGGCGATCGTGCGGAACGCGCCGGTGCCGATCGGTACCGTGCCGATCTACCAGGCGCTGGAGTCCGTCGGCGGCGACCCGGTGAAGCTGAGCTGGGAGGTGTTCCGCGAGACGGTCATCGAGCAGGCGGAGCAGGGCGTCGACTACATGACGGTGCACGCCGGGGTGCTCCTGCCGTACGTGCCGCTCGCGGTGGACCGGGTGACAGGCATCGTGTCCCGGGGCGGCTCGATCATGGCGGCCTGGTGCCTGGCGCACCACGAGGAGAACTTCCTCTACACCAACTTCGCCGAGCTGTGTTCGCTGCTCGCGAAGTACGACGTCACGTTCTCCCTCGGTGACGGGCTGCGCCCCGGTTCCATCGCGGACGCCAACGACGAGGCGCAGTTCGCCGAGCTGCGCACGCTGGGCGAGCTGACGAAGATCGCCTGGGAGCACGACATGCAGGTGATGATCGAGGGCCCCGGGCACGTGCCGATGCACAAGATCAAGGAGAACGTGGACCTCCAGCAGGAGTGGTGCCACGAGGCGCCGTTCTACACGCTCGGGCCGCTGACCACCGACGTCGCGCCCGCGTACGACCACATCACCTCCGCGATCGGCGCGGCGATGATCGGCATGTTCGGCACCGCCATGCTCTGCTACGTCACCCCGAAGGAGCACCTCGGGCTGCCCGACCGCGACGACGTGAAGGCGGGTGTGATCGCGTACAAGATCGCGGCGCACGCGGCCGACCTGGCCAAGGGGCACCCGGGCGCGCAGGCGTGGGACGACGCGCTGTCCAAGGCCCGGTTCGAGTTCCGCTGGGAGGATCAGTTCAACCTGGCGCTCGACCCGGAGACCGCGCGGGCGTACCACGACGCGACGCTGCCCGCCGAGCCGGCGAAGACCGCGCACTTCTGCTCGATGTGCGGGCCGAAGTTCTGCTCCATGAAGATCACCCAGGAGCTGAAGGACTACGCGGCGCGCGGCATGCGCGGCAAGTCGGAGGAGTTCGTCGCCTCCGGGTCGCGGGTCTACCTGCCGCTGGCGTGAGCGGGGCCGGGGCGGGTCGTGCCTCCGGCCCGCCCCGGGCCGCCGTTCAGTCGCGGTGGTGCCGGCCGGTGCGCAGGGACCGGGCGTCGTCGGCGTTGTCGTCCGAGGCGAGGCCCGCGACCCAGTCCACGTACTCGTCGTCGGTCGTGGCGTCCGGCTCGGCCGTCCGGTCGGCCTGCTCCGGCTCGCCCTTGGCCCGGTTGCGCCGGAACAGCCCTCGCCGGGCCTTCGACTTCCCGCCGGTCGCGTCGGCGTCCTCCGGCCCGGCGTGCCGCCCGCGCTCCCCGGTCGGGTCCGGTTCGGTGCTCTCCGGACCGGGCTGGGCCTGAGCCGGCACGGTCGGCTCGGAGCCGGTCCGGGAGGTCTCCGCAGCGGTCGGGCCGGCGGGCCGGGCGTTGGTGGCCAGCGCCTCCCATCCGGTGCTCCGGCCCGGCTCGGGCAGGCCCTGCTGTCGGGGGCGGGGCGCCGGCTCGGCA
>NZ_CADEAU010000390.1 GCF_902825405.1 Micromonospora maritima
AGCGCGGCGACCAGGGCCCCGACGGCGACCGCCGCCCCGGCGAAGACGAACGCCCACGGCACGCCGCCGGCGTGGTCGACGATCAGCCCGGCGCTCTCCCCGGCGATCCGGTCGACGTCGGGGTGCCGCCGGGCCGGGAAGGGCGGCTCGTGCAGCGCCGAGAGCGCGAAGGCACGCATCCGTCGTGTCCCCTGTCCGCCGCCCGTCTGCTCGAGCGGCGGCGAGGAGCGTACGACAATGCGGATCGGTCACCATCGTTGGGTTGCGCGGTTTCCACGAGGCGCGGTGACCGGATCCGTACAGTCGGTCAGAAGCCCAGTTCGGCGGTGCGCAGCCGCTCGACCCCGTCGGCCGGGCCGTCCACCTGGACCCGGGCCACCCGCTGCCGACCGGTGAGGAAGAGGACGAGTTCGCCCGGCGCGCCCACCACCCGCAACCGCCCGCCGCCGCGTCCCGCCCGCAACTCGCCGTGACCCGGCGCCTGCACCAGCACCTCGGCCGGGAAGCGTCGCAACGCCATCCGGGCCAGCAGACCGACCCGCTTCCAGAGCACCCGCTGCTGCCCGGCCGGCAGGTCACGCGGATGCCAGCCGGGCCGGGCCCGGCGGACGTCCTCGTGGTGGATGAAGAACTCCAGCCCGTTGGCCAGCTCGTCGGTGAGCGGATTGCTCACCGGACTCCACAGCGGCGGGCGGCGTACCCGGGCCACCAGCTCCGGGTAGGGCCCCGCGGCGATCCGCCGGCGGACCGACTCGCCGTGCTCGCGCAGCGGCGGCAGCAGGATCCCGCCGGCCGCGTCCGGCCGGCGCTCGCGCACCAGCAGGTGCGCCGCGAGGTCGCGGGTGGTCCATCCCTCGTTGACCGTCGGCGCGTCGGGTCCCAGTTCCAGCATCAGATCGGCGAGCGCCTCGCGCTCCGCCCGGGCGTACCGCGGCATGGCCCGATCGTAGGCCCGGCCGGACCGATCGGCGCGCCGCGCCCGGCGCGGCGGCGGCGACCGACCGACCACGCGCCGTGGTCCGCCCAGGTCGGCCGGGAACGTGACGGTGGACATATCCCGGCCGGGTCGGCGGACCTGGCGGGGTGCGGTAAGGATGGGGGGGAAACGGGCGGCTTACGGCGGGGGAGAGCGTGGCGAGCGGGACAAGTCGGGACGTGCTCGGCAGGGGGCTACGGGTGCTCGGCCGGGCGATCCGGGAGCAACCGCGGATCTTCGCGGTGGCGGTGACCGGCAGCGTGCTCTTCGGCCTCCTGGTGATCGCCAGCGCCTACGTGGTCGGCGGTGTGGTCGGCGAGGTGGTGGTGCCGGCGGTCGAGCGCGGCGAGGTGGGCGGCGGCGCCCTGGCCCTCGCCGCCGCGGCGCTGTTCGGCATCAGCGTGCTGCGGGTGGTCGGCATCTTCGGTCGGCGGCTCGGCGCCGGCTACATGCAGTACCGGCTCCAGGCCGCCTACCGGCGCCGGGTCACCCGCCGCTACCTGGAGCTGCCGCTGGCCTGGCACCACCGCAACTCCACCGGCACCCTGCTGTCGAACGCCAACTCCGACGTCGAGGCCGCCTGGTACCCGATCGCGCCGTTGCCGTTCGCGGTCGGCACGCTGGTGATGCTCGTCGGCGCGGTGGCCTCGCTCTTCGTCACCGACTGGGCGCTGGCCCTGGTCGGCCTCGCGGTCTTCCCCGCGCTGTTCGCGCTCAACGTGGTCTACTCCCGCCGGATGGCGCCCCGGCAGGCCCGGGCGCAGCGGCTGCGCGCCGAGGTCAGCGGCATCGCGCACGAGAGCTTCGACGGCGCGCTGGTGGTCAAGACGATGGGCCGCGAGGCGCAGGAGACCGCCCGCTTCGCCGCCCGCGCCGGTGACCTGCGCGACGCGCTCATCTCGGTCGGCCGGCTGCGGGGCGTCTTCGACCCGATGCTGGAGACGCTGCCCAGCCTCGGCACCCTCGCCGTGCTGGTGGTCGGCGCGATCCGGCTGCGACAGGGCGCGATCACGGTGACCGAGCTGGTCAGCGTGGCGTTCCTGTTCACCGTGCTGGCCTTCCCGGTGCGGGCCATCGGCTGGGTGCTGGCCGAGCTGCCGCGCAGCGTCGCCGGCTGGGACCGGGTCCGCCGGGTCCTCGACAGCACCGGCGAGATGCCCTACGGCGAGGTCGCGTTCGACCCCGCCGCCCGCACGCCGGCCACGCTGGGCTTCGACGACGTGCACTTCGGGTACGAGCCGGCCGAGGCGCACCTGCCCGGCACCGAGGTGCTCGGCGAGGTGACGTTCACCGTGCCGGCCGGGAAGACGGTCGCGCTGGTCGGGCCGACCGGGGCCGGCAAGTCCACCATCGCGTCGCTGGCCGTGCGGCTGGTCGACCCGCGTCGCGGCCGGGTCACGCTGGACGGCGTCGACGTGCGCGAGCTGACCGCCGCGTCGCTGGCCGCCACCGTGGCGCTGGTGGCCCAGGTGCCGTTCGTCTTCGACGACACGGTCCGGGCCAACATCACCCTCGACCGGGCCGGCATCGGCGACGACGAGGTGTGGGCGGCGCTGCGGCTGGCCGAGGCGGACGGCTTCGTGGCCGCCCTGCCGGACGGGCTGGACACCATGGTCGGCGAGCGGGGCACCTCGCTCTCCGGCGGCCAGCGCCAGCGGTTGACGCTGGCCCGGGCGCTGGCCGGGCGGCCCCGGCTGCTGGTGCTCGACGACGCCACGAGTGCCGTCGACCCGCGGGTCGAGGCGGCCATCCTGGCCGGGCTGCGGGCCCCGGGTGACGGCGGCGCGCCGGCGTCGATCCTGGTCGTGGCGTACCGGCGGGCCACCATCGCGCTCGCCGACGAGGTGATCTACGTGGAGCAGGGTCGGGTGGTGGCCCGGGGTACGCACACCGAGCTGCTGGCCACCGTGCCCGGCTACGTCGACCTGGTCACCGCGTACGAGCAGGCCGAGCAGGAGCGCGAGCAGGACCGCGCGTACGACGAGGTCGCGCCGGTGCCCTCCGGCCTGGAGATGGAGGTGGACCGGTGAGCGCGAGGAGTGCAGCGAAGCGGAGCCCCGCAGTCGCGAACGAAGGGCGGGCCCGGTGAGCGCGAGCGCGGCTACGGCCGAGACGGCCGAGACGACCGAGACGACCTGGCGGACGCTGCGGCGGGGGCTGGCGCTCTCCCCGGAGCTGAAGACCGGGCTCGCCGGCACGCTGGCGCTGGCCCTGGTCTACATGATCGGCCGGGTGGCCGTGCCGGTGGCGGTGCAGCGCGGCATCGACCACGGCATCGTCGGCGGGCTCGACCTGGACGTCATCTCGCTCACCGTGACGATCACGGCCGCCGTGCTGGTGGTGACCACCGCCTGCGGCTACCTGATGATGCGCCGGCTGTTCACGGTCAGCGAGACCGCGCTGGCCGGGGTGCGCACCCGCGCGTTCCGGCACGTGCACGACCTGTCCATGCTGCACCAGCAGTCGGAGCGGCGCGGCTCGCTGGTCTCCCGGGTCACCAGCGACGTCGACCAGATCACCCAGTTCCTCCAGTGGGGCGGCGTGATCCTGATCGTGAACCTGGGGCAGTTGCTGGTCACCACCGCCGTGATGCTCGCGTACTCCTGGCAGTTGACGCTCGTGGTGCTCGCCGCGTTCGCGCCGGCGGTGCTGATCATCAGGCTGTTGCAGCGCCGGCTGGCCGGCGCGTACGGGCTGGTCCGGCAGCGGACCGGCACGTTGCTCGGCGCCATCGGCGAGAGCGTGGTGGGCGCGCCGGTGATCCGGGCGTACGGCATCGCGGGGCGCACCGCCCGACGGCTGGACGCGGCGATCGACGGGCAGCGGCTGGCCCAGCAGCGGGCGATCCGGATCAGCATCGTGGGCAGCTCGGTCGGCGAGCTGGCCGCCGGCCTGGCGCTGGCCGGGGTGGTGGTGGTCGGGGTGAACCTCGGCGTCGACCGGACGCTGTCGGTCGGCCAGCTCACCGCGTTCCTGTTCCTGGTCACGCTCTTCATCCAGCCGGTGCAGATCGCCACCGAGGTGCTCAACGAGGCGCAGAACGCGATCGCCGGCTGGCGCCGGGTGCTCGACGTGCTGGACGTCGCCCCGGACGTGGCCGACCCGGGCACGCAGGGGCGGGACCTGCCGTCCGGCCCGCTGGACGTCCGCTTCGCCGGCGTGACGTTCGCCTACCCGGGCGGCCCGCCGGTGCTGCACGACGTGACGCTCGACATCCCGGCGAAGAGCCGGGTGGCGGTGGTCGGCGAGACCGGCAGCGGCAAGACCACCTTCGCCAAGCTGCTCACCCGGCTGATGGACCCGACCGAGGGGGAGGTGCTGCTCTCCGGCGTCGACCTGCGCCGGGTGCGCTTCGACTCGCTGCGCGCCCGGGTGGTGATGGTGCCGCAGGACGGCTTCCTGTTCGACGCCACGGTCGGGGAGAACGTCCGCTTCGCCCGCCCCGACCTGACCGACGAGCGGCTCACCGCCGCCTTCACCGAGCTGGGCCTGGCCGACTGGCTGGACGGCCTGCCGGCCGGGCTGGACACGCCGGTGGGGGAGCGCGGCGAGGCGCTGAGCGTGGGCGAGCGGCAGCTCGTGGCGCTGGCCCGGGCGTACGTCGCCGACCCGGACCTGCTGGTCCTCGACGAGGCGACGAGCGCGGTCGACCCGGCCACCGAGGTACGGCTGCAACGCACGCTGGACGCGGTCACCCGGGGTCGGACCACGCTGGCCATCGCGCACCGGCTCTCCACCGCGCAGGCGGCGGACGAGGTGATCGTGGTGGACCGGGGCCGGATCGTGCAGCGCGGCCCGCACGACGAGCTGGTCCGCGACACCGACTCGGTCTACGCCCTGCTCTACGCCTCCTGGCTGGAACAGACCCGCTGACCCCTGGCGGCGTCCGAACCTTCCGGCCCGGCGGTGAGGGGCGCCGCCCCGGTGGCAGCCACCGGGACGGTCCGTAGGTGCCTACAAACTTGATGACGTGAACGGATCAGGTGTGGCGTGAGCCAGCGCCGCGCCGGGCTGGCCGCGCCCAGCCGGGCTGGGGGCGCCGCGCCGGGCT
>NZ_CADEAU010000391.1 GCF_902825405.1 Micromonospora maritima
CACCCCGCCACTCTGCCACGCGGCCCGGCCGTGACGGCCGACACCGCCGCGCGGGGCGCGGCGGTGCTCGTGCCGGAAGGCGGGGCGATGCCGGTACGCCCCGCCCTCCGGGTCCACGACGGTGACCGGCCGCGCCCTCCCCGGCGGCGACCGGTCACCGTGTCCTGGTGCGTCAGTACGAGTAGGTCGAGCCGCCGCCCGAGTCGCCGCCGCCGGACGCCGGCGGGGCGACCGGCTTCGGCGTGCCGGTCGGCAGGCAGGTCAGGTTCTTCTTGCCGTTCGGGTCGACCACGAACCAGGTGCCGCCGACGCCCTGGCCCTTCCACTGGCCCGGCTTCTTGTCCCCGATGTAGCGGTAGACCGGCCAGTCCCCGATGGTGATCTGCCGGGTGCCGTCCTGTCGGGTGACCGTGCCGACCTTGTCGTCCGAGACGCCCTGCAGCTGCGGGTTGCCGTCGGTCAGCGCCGGCGGCCACACCTCGGCGCACTTGTCCACGCAGTTGGACTGCGCCGGGTCGGCCGAGTCCTTGTCGAACCGGTACAGCACCCAGCCGTCCTGGTCGGTGACGACCTGGCCCATCCGGGGCAGCTTCTTGCCGACCAGCTCGTCGGTGAGCTTCACGTCGGACGGGGGTGCCTGGTCGGCGGCGGGCGCCTCGGGTGCCGCCGACGCCTCCGGTTCGGCCGCCGCGGTCGGTTCGGCCGCGGCGACGGCCACCGGCTCCGCCGCGCCCGAGTTCGCGCCGTTGTAGCCCGCGGGGGCGCAGGCCGTCAGTGCGACCATCGCGCTCGCGACGATGACGGTCGTCCGCTTGTGGTGTGCCACGTGCCCTCCTCGATTCTGGCAGTTCGTCGGGTAGTACGGGCGGCGGCGCTGTCAAGGTTGAAGTCAAAACGGTGGTCCATTTCACAGTGGACCCGTTGAACCGTTCCGTCCCGGCGCGCGTGCGGCAGCGCGAGGGGACGGAACGGAAACGACGCGACGGCGCCGGGCGGTCAGGCCGCCCGGCGCCGTCGGCGCGGCGCACTCAGAGGTCGGAGACGGTCACCAGCGGGCTCGCCACCCCGTTGACGTCGACCGACTGCACCTGGACCTTCTCGATGTCGCCGAGTGGGGCCGAGGTGGACGCGCTCAGCTGCAACGTGAGCGGGTTCTGGTTGGTGCCGTAGCCGTTGCCCGGCACCGACCAGGTGGACACCACCTCGCTCGTGGCGTTCTTGCGCACCACCACCAGCCGGCAGGTGCGCGGCCCCGGCAGGCGGCCGAGCTGCACCGCGATCTGCGTGCCGTACTCCTTCTTCGCCAGCCACATGGTGGTCTTCACGCCGGTGCCCGGGTCGGTCGCGCGGTGCTCGTCGCCCTCGATCTCCTCGCCGCCGACGCCCGGGGCGTTCGGGTCGGCCGGACCGCTGCTCGGCGCCGAGGTCGGCACGGGCGGCGTCGGCTCGGCCTGCGGCACGGACGGCGAGTCGTCGCCGAGCATCCCGGCCGCGACGCCGCTCAGGCCGCCGAACACCACCACGGCCGCCGCGGTGGCCAGCAACTGCCGCACGCGGGTACGCCGGCGGTCCCGCCGCACCGCCACCAGCGTGCGGTCCAGCAGCGCCGGGTCGGTGTGGGTCTGTTCCAGCGCGGCCATCGCCTCGCCGTCGATGCCGGAGAGCATCCCCACCACCGGAACCATCGTCTCCAGCTCCGCCGCGCAGGCCCAGCAGGTCGCCAGGTGCTCCTCGAACCGCTCCGTGTCCTGCGGGTCCAGCACGCCGAGCGCGTACGCGGCGACGTCCATGTGGTCGGCCCGGCTCATTCCGTCACCCCCCTCTCCTGCAGAGCCGTGCGCAGCGCGCGCAGCGCGTAGTAGACCCGCGACTTCGCGGTGCCGAGCGGAAGGCCCAGCTCCTCGGCCGCCTCGGGCACGGTACGACCCCGGAAGTACGTCGCCACCAGGATCTCCCGGTGGGACTGACTCAGCGTACGCAGCGCGTCCGCCACGGTCATCGTGCGCAGCACCCGGTCGGTGCTGTCCGCCTCCGCGAACGCGGTCAGGTCCCGGTCGTACGTCTCCGCCGGGCGGGCCTGCTCACTGCGGTGCTCGTCGATGGCGATCCGCCGGGCCACCGTCACCAGCCAGGGCCGCAGCGAACCCTGACCACCCTGCACGCCCAGGCGGTGGGCGTTGCGCCAGGCCCGCAGCAGCGTCTCCTGCACGATGTCCTCGGCGCGCTGCCGGTCCCCGCCGGTCAACCGCATCACGAACATCAGCAGCGGTCCGGCGTGCTCCGCGTAGAGCAGCCGGATCAGCTGGTCCGAGTGGCTGGCCTCGGAGGAGGTCGCCTGGTGGCGTCCGGGGGCGGGTCGCGGCGGCACCGGGTCATTCTGGCGATCGGCCGGACGGGCGTCGACCCCCCGTCCCGAGCGCGACGCGCGCGAGTGTGGCTGCGCCCGGGCGAACATCCACTCGGGCCTCGCCATCTCGCCGTGCCAGCCGGCCGCCACCGCATGCATGCAGACCTCCGGTGTCCAATGACATCAGCCGGCCCCCCACGGGCATGGCCGCCCGGTGATACGCAGCGACCCGCCGATCGGATCAACGATCGACGGAAAAAATTCCGGGCGGGGGCGGAGTGGAGTCGACGGCGTCCGCGTCGCGCACCACCGGGACGCCACCGGCGAACCGGTCCAGGTCCGCCCCGGCCACCACCCGGCCGGGGAACCAGTCGCCGGCCGCGCGTCGGGTCAGCTCCGGCACCGGCGGCTCCACCCGGGACGCCACCAGCACCAGGTTGCCGTAGCGCCGGCCGCGCAGCACCGCCGCGTCGGCCACCAGGCAGGCCCGGGGCAGCACGGTACGCACGGTGGCGACCTGCCCGCGGGCGTGCCGCAGCGGCGGGCCGTCGGCGACGTTCGCCAGGTAGCAGCCGTCGGGCGCGAGCACCCGGGCCACCTCGGCGGCGAACTCCACGGAGGTCAGGTGCGCCGGGGTCCGGGCGCCGGCGAACACGTCCGCCACGACCACGTCGTACGCGCCGTCGCGGCTGGACGTCAGCGTGGCGCGGGCGTCCGCCACCCGCACCTTGAGGCGGGGGTCGGACGGCCAGGGCAGGGCGCGGCGGACCAGCTCCACCAACGCGCCGTCCACCTCGGACACCCGCTGCGTCGAGCCGGGCCGGGTGGCCTGCACGTACCGGGGCAGGGTGAGCGCGCCACCGCCCAGGTGCAGCACCCGCAGCGGCGTGCCCGCCGGCGCCACCACGTCGAGCGCGGCGGCCAGCCGCCGGACGTACTCGAACTCCAGGTGGGTCGGGTCGCCCAGGTCCACATGGGACTGCGGCGCGCCGTCCAGCAGCAGCGTCCACGAGCCCGGGCGGTCCCGGTCCGGCACCAGCTCGGCCCGGCCGGTGTCGACGTCGGCCACCACCCGGTCGTCGTCGCGTCGCCGGCCCATCAGCGCCGGATCCCGCGCGCCGCCGCGGTGAGCACGCGGTGCAGCAGCCGGGCGTCGCCGAGCATCCCGCGCAGTCGGCGCTCCAGCCCGGCGATCGGCACCAGGTTCTGCGGGGCGCGCGGGTCCTTGTACGGGGTGGACGCGAACCGGGGCAGGGTGACCAGCGACAGGTCGGCGAGCGCGACCGCCTCCGGGACGGTCAGGTCGGCCGAACACTCCATCCGCACGATGCCCGCCCACGGCGCCCCGGCGGACACCGGCAGTCGCAGGTACCAGGACCAGCCGCCCCACGCCGTACCGAGCCGGAACACCGGGCAGCGCTGGCCCGGCGCCAGCCCGGTCACCACCGCGGTGAGCCGGGCGTCGAGGTACTGGCTGTGCTGGGTCTTGATGTAGCCGAGCGTGCGCGGCAGGTTCCGCCGGCTGCGCAGCGGGCCGTCCACCACCAGCAGGTCGCCGTCGGTGCGGACCGCGTCCGAGACGGCCACCTCCAGCGCGGTGAGCGGGCCCTGCACCGCGGCCGGCAGCTTGCTCAGCTCGCCGGTGCCGGAGACCCGGTGCACCGGGTAGCGGATCGCGCCGGCCACCACGTCCTGCGCCGACGGGCTGGCGGTGAACAGCCCTCGGCCCACCCGGGCGCCGGCCAGCTCGGCGGCGCCCCGGTCCAGGTCGCAGCGGACCACCCCGGCGGCGTACGAGGCGGCGATGCCGGGGAACGAGCCGCCGTCCTCCTCGGCCGTCCAGACGCTGGCGTCGATGCGGCGCACGCCGTCGACGAGCAGCACCACGTCCGGCGCGCGCACGTCCCGGCGGGCGTCGATCGCCCGCCAGTCGGTCGCCGGCAGCTCGACGTCCGCGTCGACCTGGGCGCTGCTCGGCGCGGCCGGACCGGCCCCGCCCGCCGCCTCGAACGACGCGCCGTACGCCGGGTCCCACGTGTCGACGAAGAACTTCGGGGTCACAGGCCGGTCCGCTCGACGCGGGCCGTGCGCGCGTCCTTGCGGACCTCGAAGCGGACCGGGATCCGCTCGGCCAGGGCCGGCACGTGGGTCACCACCCCCACCATCCGGTCGCCCCGGGCGGCCAGGTTCTCCAGCGTGGCCGCCACCGTGTCCAGCGTCGCCGCGTCCAACGTGCCGAAGCCCTCGTCCAGGACGATCGACTCCAGGCTCGCGGCGCTCGTCGACATACCGGCCAGTTGCTCCGACAGCGCCAGCGCCAGGGCCAGCGACGCCTGGAACGTCTCCCCGCCGGACAGTGTCCGCACGCCCCGCCGCAGCCCGGCGTCGTGATGGTCGACCACGAAGAACTCACCCTTGTCGTGGACCAGGTCGTACTGGCCGCCGGACAGCTCCCGCAGGATCCGCGACGCGCCGTCGACCAGCAGGTCCAGCGCCTCGGTGAGCAGCCACCGCTCGAAGTTGTTGGCCCGCAGGTGCCCGGCGAGCGCGCGGGCCACCCGTGCCTGGTGTTCGTGGCCGGCCCGCTGCTCCCGCAGCTCGGCGGCCTGCGCGCGCCGCTCCTCCAGCCGGCGCAGCTCCGCCTCGGCCCGCTCCACCGCCACCGCGACGTCG
>NZ_CADEAU010000392.1 GCF_902825405.1 Micromonospora maritima
CGGGCCGGGCCGGTGGCAGCGACGGGGTGGGGAAGCGGGACGGCGACGGGCCCGCGGGCGGCGGGGTCGCGGCTCCGGGCCCGGTGGGGGCCGACCCGGGCTTCGGGTACTCCAGGAAGGCGTCCTCGTCGGACTCGTACCGGTACACCATGTGGCATAGAGTAGGGCCGATTGTCCCTTTCAGGGGTAATATCGGGAAATTCCGGCGGAGTGGCGTCGGATGCTCCCCGCCACACCGTCACCGGACCCGCTCCCGGCCGGTGCGACAATGCCGACGTGACCGGCGACCACTACTTCACCGCTGAACCGACCACCCCGGCCCGCCCGCGCGAGGTCGAGTTCTCCGTCGCCGGGCGCGACTACACCCTCACCTCGGCCAGTGGTGTCTTCTCCGCCGACCGGCTCGACCCCGGCACCGCGGTGCTGCTGCGCAAGGCGGCACTGCCCGCCCCCGGCGAGACCGGTCCGCTGCTCGACATCGGCTGCGGGTTCGGCCCGATCACCTGCGTCCTGGCCACCGTCTCGCCGTCCGCCACGGTCTGGGCGGTCGACGTCAACGAGCGCGCCCGTGCCCTCACCACCGCCAACGCCGACCGGGTCGGCGCCGCCGGCCGGGTCCGCGCCGCCGCCCCGGACGACGTGCCGGCGGACGTCACGTTCCGCCAGATCTGGTCCAACCCGCCGATCCACATCGGCAAGGCGGAGCTGCACGGCCTGCTGCTGCGCTGGCTGCCCCGACTCACCCCGGACGGCGTGGCCTGGCTGGTCGTCGCCCGCCACCTCGGCGGCGACTCGTTGCACCGCTGGCTGGTCGAGCAGGGCTGGCAGGTCGACCGGCACGCCAGCCAGAAGGGCTACCGGGTGCTCCGGGTCACCCGGTAATCGGGTGTCGCCCGCGTGTCCCGCTCGGGCAGGATGCCCGCGTGGGATACGTGGACGTGGCAGCGGTCGGGCACATCCTCCCGGACGGGCGGGAGCTGTTCGGCGACGTGTCGTTCCGGGTCGGCGAGGGCGCCAAGGTGGCGCTCGTCGGCCCCAACGGCGCCGGCAAGACCACCCTGCTCCGGATGGTCGCCGGTGACCTGCCGGTGCAGACCGGCGCGATCGCCCGCTCCGGCGGGCTGGGCGTGATGCGCCAGTTCATCGGCATGATCGGCGACGAGTCGACGCTCGCCGACCTGGCCCTGTCGCTCGCCCCGCCGGCGCTGCGCGACGCCGGGCGACGGCTCGCCGAGACCGAGGCGGCCATGCGGGCGGCCGAGGTCCGCGGCAAGTACAGTGCCGCCGCCGGCAAGGCCCAGCTCGCGTATGCCGACGCGCTTGCCGCCTGGGGCGAGACCGGCGGGTACGACGCCGAGGTCCTCTTCGACACCGTCGCCACCGTCGTGCTGGACCTGTCGTGGGACAGCGCCCGGGAACGGCCGGTGCGGACGCTCTCCGGCGGCCAGCAGAAGCGCTTCGCACTGGAGTTGCTGCTGCGCGGCCCGGACGAGGTGCTGCTGCTCGACGAGCCGGACAACTTCCTCGACGTGCCCGGCAAACGCTGGCTGGAGGCGCGGCTGCGCGAGTCCGGCAAGTCGGTGCTCTACGTCTCGCACGACCGTGAGCTGCTGGCCCAGACCGCCGACCGGGTGGTGGCCGTCGAGGGCGGCAGCGCCTGGGTGCACCCGGGCGGCTTCGCGAGCTGGCACTCCGCGCGGGTGGCCCGGCACGACCGCCTCGACGAGCTGCGCAAGCGCTGGGACGAGGAGCACGAGAAGCTGCGCGAGCTGATGCTGATGTACAAGCAGAAGGCCGCGTACAACTCGGGGATGGCCTCGCGGTACCAGGCCGCGCAGACCCGGCTGCGCAAGTTCGAGGAGGCCGGGCCGCCGCCCGTACCCCCGAAGGACCAGGACATCCGGATGCGCCTGACCGGCGGGCGGACCGGCAAGCGCGCGGTGATCGCCGAGCAGCTGGAGCTGGACGGCCTGACCTACCCGTTCGACCTGGAACTCTGGTACGGCGACCGGGTCGCGGTGCTCGGTGCGAACGGCACCGGCAAGTCGCACTTCCTGCGGCTGCTGGCCCGCGGCGGCACCGACCCGGACCCGGGCAACACGCCCGTCGACGGCGCCGACGCGCTCGCGCCGGTCGCGCACGGCGGTGTGGTCCGGCTCGGCGCGCGCGTCCGGCCGGGTCACTTCTCGCAGACCCACGACCGGCCGGAGCTGATGGAGAAGACGCTCGTCGAGGTGCTGTGGCGCGGCGACGACCACCGGGCCGGCATGGACCGGCACGCGGCCATGGCGGCGCTGTCCCGCTACGAGCTGGCCGGGCAGGGCGACCAGCGGTTCGGCACGCTCTCCGGCGGCCAGCAGGCCCGCTTCCTGGTGCTGCTGCTGGAGCTGTCCGGGGCCACCCTGCTGCTGCTCGACGAGCCGACCGACAACCTCGACCTCGCCTCCGCCGAGGCGCTGGAGGCCGGACTGACCGCGTTCGAGGGGACGGTGATCGCGGTGACCCACGACCGTTGGTTCACCCGTACCTTCGACCGGTTCGTGCTGTTCCGGGGCGACGGCGACGTGGTCGAGACGCCGGAGCCGGTATGGGAGGTCCGATGATCGACCAGGAGCTGGTCGACCGGCTGTGCGCGGTCGACGGGGTGGTCGCGGTGGCGCTCGGCGGCAGCCGGGCCCGCGGCGACCACCGGCCCGACTCCGACTGGGACCTCGGCCTCTACTACCGGGGCGCGCCGGACCTGGCCGGGCTGCGTGCGGTGGCCGCCTCGATCGCCGACGGGCCGGTGGACCTCACCGCCCCGGGCGGTTGGGGGCCGTGGGTCGACGGGGGTGGTTGGCTGCGCGTCGACGGCGTGGCAGTGGACTGGATCTACCGGGACCTGGACCGGGTGCACCGGGTCTGGGCGGACTGCCGGGCCGGCCGCTACACGGTCGAGGTGCAGGCCGGGCACCCGCTCGGCTTCTACTCGCACGCGTACGCCGGCGAGGTGGCGCTCGGGCGGGTGCTCGGCGACCCGACCGGTGAGCTGACCGCGTTGCGGGCCGAGACCCTCGACTACCCGCCCGCGCTGGGCGCCGCGCTGGTGGCCGGCGGCTGGGAGACCGGGCTGCTGCTCGACGGCGCGGCCAAGGGAGCGGCCGGAGGCGACGCCGGCTACGTGGCCGGCTGCCTGTTCCGCGTGGTCGGGGTGCTGGTCCACGCGTTGCACGGCCGGGCCGGACGGTGGCTGGTCAACGAGAAGGGCATGGTCGTCTCCGCCGGGCGCCTGCCGGGTGCGCCGCCGGACTTCGCCGACCGGGCGCAGGCGCTGCTGGGCGCGGTGGGGCGTACCCCGCAGGAGCTGGCGGCGACGGTCGGTGCGGCCCGGGTGCTGGCCGACGACGTGCTCGGCTGAGCGGTCGGCGGTGGCCCGCCCCCGGCGCTCTCCGGGTGGCGGCACGGGGGCGGGCATAGGGTGGATCTCGTGAGTGAGATGACCTACCGCCGGCTGGGCGACTCCGGACTCGTGGTGTCCGTGGTCGGCATCGGCTGCAACAACTTCGGCCGCAAACTCGACGGCGACGGCACCCGGGCGGTGGTGGACGCCGCGCTCGACGCCGGGATCAACTTCTTCGACACCGCCGACATCTACGGCGAGCCGCAGGGCGGCTCCGAGGAGCTGCTCGGGCAGGCGCTCAAGGGACGCCGCGACGACGTGGTGGTCGCCACCAAGTTCGGCATGGACATGCACGGCGCCAACGGGCCGGACCACGGCGCCCGGGGTGCCCGCCGCTACATCGCCCGCGCGGTCGAGGCGTCGCTGCGCCGGCTCGGCACCGACCACATCGACCTGTACCAGATGCACGAGCCGGACCCGGGCACGCCGATCGACGAGACGCTCGCCGCACTGGACGACCTGGTGACCGCCGGCAAGGTGCGCTACCTCGGCAACTCCAACTTCGCCGGATGGCAGATCGCCGACGCCGACTGGACCGCGTCGTCGCAGGGGCGTACCCGGTTCATCTCCGCGCAGAACCACTACTCCCTGGTGGAGCGCGGGGTGGAGGACGAGGTGATCCCCGCGTGCGAGCGGTTCGGGCTCGGCATGCTGCCGTTCTTCCCGCTCGCCAACGGGCTGCTCACCGGCAAGTACAAGCGGGGTGAGGCGCCCCCGGCGGGCAGCCGGCTGGCCGGCGGCGGCCGGTACGCCGAGCGGCTGGCCGCCGCGCGCTGGGACACCATCGAGGCGATCGAGGCGTACGCGGCCGAGCGCGGGATCAGCATGCTCCAGGTGGCCATCGGCGGCTTGGCGGCCCGTCCCGCGGTGACCTCGGTGATCGCCGGCGCCACCACGCCCGAGCAGGTGAAGGCCAACGCCGAAGCCGGCACCTGGCAACCCTCCGACGAGGACCTCGATGCCCTCGAAGCCCTCCTCTGACGTCGCCCCACCGTCTACGCGTCGATCTTGCGGTCTCTGCCCCTCGGGTGCCCGTTTCGCGGCTTCCGCTGGGGCGGCAACTGCAAGATCGGCGCGCGTTGGTGTGGGACGAACGTTACGGAGGGCTTCCGTACGGCGGGGAGGCGTCGTACGGTAGGCGGCAAGTGACCCACGGGAGCCCGGTGTGGACCGGGCTGAGAGGGGGGCTGGGAGCCCCCGACCGTCGAACCTGATCCGGGTAATGCCGGCGCAGGGAGGAGCGTTGCCGTGCCGTCCCTGGGACGACTGCATCTCATCACCGACACCCGGCCGGGGCGTGACCCGCTCGCCGTGCTGCGTGCCGCGCTGCCCGTGGCGGGCGCCGACCTCGTCGTGCAGGTGCGCGTGGAGGACGACGCCACCGACCGGGAGGCGTACGAGCTGGCCCGGCGGGTGGCCGAGGCGTGCCGGCCGTACGGGGCGTCGTGCCTGGTCAACGACCGGCTGCACGTGGCGCTCGCGGTGGACGCCGCCGGTGGCCACGTCGGCGCGGACGACCTGCCGGTGGCCGCCGCCCGCCGGGTGCTCGGCCC
>NZ_CADEAU010000393.1 GCF_902825405.1 Micromonospora maritima
CGGGCGGGCAGGCGAAGCGGATCGGGGCGGTGGGGTGGGTGCCCAGGCCGGCGGAGACGTGCAGCCAGGAGTCCGAGCCGGGCCAGCGGGCTGTCCGCCAACTCGTGGTCCCTGGCCTGCTGGGCCGGGCAGCTACCGCCGGTGATCTCGTCGTCGGCGTTCACCGTGCAGCCCTTGAGCAGCGACGAGTCGAGCCCGTCCGGGTGCGACGAGGCGTAGTTGCTGACCACGCCGGCCAGCAGCAACGCCACCAGCAGGCCACCGAGGAGGAACGGCCAGGAACGCTTGCTCATCGGGCACCTCCGGCGACCGGGACGGCGGGAGCCGGCACGGCCGGCTTGAGGGCGCGCAGCGCGTACACCAGGTCGGGGCGGACCTTGGCGACGGTGACCACGGTGGTCGCCGTGATCAGGCCCTCGCCGATGCCGATCAGCAGGTGCGCGACGGCCATCGTGCCGGCCAGCCCGCCCAGGTTGCCGCCGAGGTCGGTGGTGCCGCCCAGCCAGTACTGGAGCACGAAGCCCTGGGACGCGACCACGACGCTGACCAGCGCGGAGACGAAGGCGGTGACCGCCAACCCGGCCGGCGTACGCGGCAGCACCCGCAGCAGCAGCGCGATCAGCAGGTAGGCGGCGGCGGTGCCGAGGATCGCCATGTTGGTGATGTTGAGGCCGAGCATCGCCACCCCGCCGTCCCCGAACACCAGCGCCTGCACGACCAGCACCACGGCCACGCAGAGCGCGCCGACCCAGGGCCCGACCAGCAGCGCGGCGAGCGCGCCGCCGAGCAGGTGGCCGCTCACCCCGGCGGTGAAGATCGGAAAGTTGAGCATCTGCACGGCGAAGATGAACGCGGCCACCAGACCGGCCATCGGCGCCAGCCGGTCGTCGAGGTCGGCCCGACCGCGCAACACGCAGAACGTGAGCGCGGCGAGCGCGAAGGCCGCGAAGATCGCGGCGACGGGACCGTCGATGATCCCGTTGGAGATGTGCATCGCCAGGGTTTCCACGAGGTGAGCCTATTTCCGGGAGGGGGTTGTTGCCAATCCCTTGCAACAACGCATGGTGATCATCACCGTCGGCCGGGTGTCGACGGCGGTCACCGGCGCAGGGGCGGCGGTATCGTCACCGCCATGACCGACCGCCTGAAGCCCGGTGACCCCGCCCCCGAGTTCACCCTGCCCACCGACGACGGCGGGACCCTGTCCCTGACCGACCTGCGCGGCCGCAAGGTCATCCTGTACGCGTACCCGGCCGCCATGACCCCCGGCTGCACGAAGCAGGCGTGCGACTTCCGCGACTCGCTCGCCTCGTTGCAGTCCGCCGGCTACGAGGTGGTGGGCCTCTCGCCGGACAAGCCGGCGAAGCTGGCCAAGTTCCGCGACCGGGACGCCATCACGTTCCCGCTGGTCGCCGACGAGGACAAGGCGGTGCTGACCGCGTACGGCGCGTACGGCGAGAAGCAGATGTACGGCCGCACGGTCACCGGCGTGATCCGCTCCACGTTCGTGGTGGACGAGGAGGGCCGGATCGCGCACGCGTTCTACAACGTCAAGGCCACCGGCCACGTCGCCAAGCTGCGCCGCGACCTCGGGCTCGACTGACAGCCCTCGCGGACGGCCGTGCGCCGACGGTCGTGGCCCCGGACGTGGTTTACGATCCTTGGGCCGTGACACTGGTGTGCACGGTGATGGGGCCGTAGCCCAATTGGCAGGAGGCATGCGGTTTAGGTCCGCACCAGTGCGGGTTCGAGTCCCGCCGGCCCCACGTGCTTCTCTGAGATGCGGTTCCTGGTTACCGCAGCCGCCATCCGAACCGGCTGGCCGACGGTGCGAGTCTTTCCTCCCAACGAGCGATGCTGCATGCATAATGAATGCATGGTCGCTCTCCAGATTCGGGACGTGCCAGAGGAAGTGCGAGACGCCTTGGCGGCGCAGGCCAGGGCGCGTGGGCAGTCCCTCCAGGCGTACCTGCTGGAGCTGGTGGAGACGCAGGCTCGACGGCTAGGCAACACGGCGGCCCTTGATCGCTTCGCCGGCCGCTCGGACGGTGCTCGCTCCCTGCCAGGGGAGAGTGCCGCCGAGTTGAACGACCAGCGGGAGCAGCGCGGGCCGTATGGCAGCGCAGCGTGATCGTTGTGGACGCGTCGGTTCTGGCCGATGCCTTGGTCGATGACGGCCCGGTTGGCGACGCGGCGCGGGCGGAGCTGACCGCGGATCCGCACTGGGCCGCGCCGAGCCATCTTCTGGTCGAGGTCATGTCGGTGATCAGAGGCAAGGTCCTCGGCAGGAAGCTGGGCCTTGCTCGGGCACAGGAGGCAATCGACACCCTGCCCTCGTTGGTCATCGATGAGGTTGGTGTCGCGATGCTGCTTGACCGGATGTGGCAGTTGCGGGGCAACGTCACGGCGTATGACGCAGCCTACGTTGCTGCGGCGGAGTTGCTGGCCTGCCCACTCGTGACCGGTGATGGTCGGCTCGCCAAGGCAAACGGCGTCCGCTGCGAGATCCGATTGCTCGCGGCGTCCTGACGGTGGCCGCCTGAACGTAATTGGCCTGACGCCGCCGCCTCTGATCATGGTCGCGGTCCATACTCGTCGGGTGAATCCCGGACGGTCTTCTCCCGAGAGGGAGGTCCCGCTTCCGGCGGGCCGGATGACGCAGGGCATCAGTCGGCTCGGAGGACACCTCCTGCGGCCTACGGGCCCGTGGTCCGGTGCGGTACACGAGTACCTGCGATACCTGGAGACTGCGGGATTCGACGGGGCGCCGCGGTTCCTCGGGCTCGACGGAGACCGCGAGATCCTCACCTTCATCGACGGCGACGTGCCGGTCGACCCGGACTGGCGGCCGGGAACGGTACAGCGACTGCCGGACTACGCCCGGTCCGAGGCCGCTCTGGTCACCACGGCGATGCTCGTGCGACAGCTCCACGACGCCGCACGTGGCTTCCCACCCGCCGACACGGAGTATCGCTTCGTGCCGCGTCCGCCCCGGGCGGATGAGATCGTCTCGCACGGTGACCTCGGGCCGTGGAACACCGTCTATCGGAACGGGCTGCCGGTCGGGTTCATCGACTGGGACGCGTCGGGCCCGGTCGATCCCCTGGTCGACCTGGCCGCGGCGGCGTGGGAGTTCGTGCCGCTCGCGCCGCCGGAACAGCTACGCGCGGCCGGGTTCGGCCCCGCACCGGACATCGCCGCCCGCCTGCGGCTGTTCGTCGGTGCGTACGGCCTCGATGATCGGTCCGCGGTGGTGCCCGCGCTGCAGCAGTGCCGGCTGCTCGCCGCCGAGCGGATCAAGCACGCTCCCGTCGATGCGGCGGAAGCCGCCGAGGCGCTCGAACACCTCGCCCGCGAACTTCGCTGGCTGCACTCCGTCAGCTCGCAGCTCAGCCGGTGACCACCGGCTCCACGAGGGGTCGTGTCACGAGGGTCACCAACTGCCCCGATCCGCGGCCGCTGTGCCCCAGGATGGCCAGGTGGACCTGCGTTTCGTACTCGACCCCGACCTCACCCCTGAGCTGTGCGAACAGCTAATCGACCTCTGGGTCGACGTGACGAACGCCGGCGGCGCGGTCGGCTTCGTCGCCCCGGTCACCGAGGACGAGGTGCGGCCGGTCGCCGAGTCGACGCTCGCCGAGATCGTCGGCGGTCCGGACCGGCTGCTGGTCGGCTACGCGGGCGAGCGGCTGGTCGCCGTCCTGATCGTCGCGGACAACCGGTTCCACCTGAAGACGCACTGGCGGGTGCTCAAGCGCGTCATGGTGCACCCTGACGCCCAGGGCCACGGTTACGGCGCGGCGTTGATGCGCGAGGCGGAGCGGGTCGCCCGCGCCATGGGCGTGGAGGCGCTGCACGTGACCGTCCGCGACGGCCTCGGCCTGGACCGCTTCTACCGGCGTCTGGGCTACCGGGAGATCGGCCGTCTCCCGGCCGCGCTCCGCCTCTCCCGCACCGACTCCCGCGACGAGATCCTCATGTGGCTCGACCTCCCCGCACGCCCCGGATCCGTCGATCACGGAGTGATGGCACCTGACACAGTCCGCTGACCCGACATCCGAGGCACCACCACTCCATGATCGACGAACGGGTCAGGCGCATCCGGTGGGGGCGGCGGCCGCCACGAGGGGCGCGGACTCGGACGCGGGGGGCGCAGCCGGCGGCGGGATGGACCGGGCCGGGGACACGCTGGTGGTGCGGACGGACGGGGAGCGGGACGGCTTCGCCGGCCTGGTGGTCGTGGCGGCGGCCCCCGCGCCGTACATCCGGACCGTGCTGCGCTGCACCTGCCCCGGTGCCATCCGGATGCCGGTCGCGGTCGCACGGTGCCCGTACACGTCGGTGACCCGGATCGTGTACGGGCCCGGGCCGGCCCCGGAGGGGATCAGCCAGTAGTTGTAGTTCTCGCGGTCCGCCGCCCGCCACGCCCCGTCCTGCCGGACCTCGACCGAGCGCAACGGGTTGCCGTGGTCGCCGACCAGGACGGCGAACCACCACTGGGACGCGCCTTCCTTGATCCGGAAGGTGAGCGGGCCGGGCAGTGCCGGGTCCACCACCGCCCGGTAGGTGACCCGGACGACGCCCTGCACGGGGTCGGCGATCCGCGCGAACGCCTCGGCGGAGAGGTCGAGGTGGCCGGGCGCGCACTCCGGGCACTGGTCCATGACGAGCACCCGGACGGTGCCGCGCGGGCCGGTGACGTCGAGGAAGCCGCCGCAGGACGCACCGGCCGCGTACTCGCTCGGACCGAGCGCGACGTAGAGCCGGTTGGCGGGCGCGGCGGGTCGGGAGCAGTTGCCGCCGGCACCCTTCGAGTCGTAGAACGTGGCCTTCCCGGTGTGCGCGCCGGCACCGACGGGCAGAGCGGCACCGACCGGGAGCGGGGCACCGACGGGCGGAGCGGCGCAGGCGGGGGCGGCGCCGCCGCGTACCGCGAGGGTCACGGCGACCACGGCGGCGAGCGCGG
>NZ_CADEAU010000394.1 GCF_902825405.1 Micromonospora maritima
GCCTCGGCCAGCTCGGCCTGGGCCTTGGCGATCTGCTGCTGCATCTTCTGCGCCTGCTTCAGCATCTGCTGCATGTTCGGCTGTCACGGCCTGGTCGCGCCCGGGTACGCCACCGCCGAGGTGGTCGCGGACCGGCTGCTCGGCGGGGCGGCCACGTTCCCCGGCGCGGACACCGCGACCAAGCTCAAGCTGCTCGGCGTGGACGTGGCGTCGTTCGGCGACGCGCACGGGGTCACCCCTGGCTGCCTCGACGTGACGTTCACCGACCCGGCCACCCGCTCGTACGCGAAGCTGGTCCTCTCCGACGACGCGCGGACGCTGCTCGGCGGCGTGCTGGTCGGGGACGCGAGCGCCTACCCGACGTTGCGGGCGAGCGTCGGCGGGCCGCTGCCCGCTCCCCCGCTGGCGTTGCTGTCGCCGGCCGGCGGCGCGGGCGCCGGCGCGCTGCCCGCCGCCGCCCAGGTCTGCTCCTGCAACGCGGTCACCCGGGCCGACCTGGACGCGGCGATCGCCGGTGGGGCCACCGACGTGCCGGCGCTGAAGGCGTGCACCCGGGCGGGCACCAGCTGCGGCTCCTGCGTGCCGATGCTCAAGCAGCTGCTGGACGCCGCCGGGGTACGCCAGTCCACCGCGCTCTGCGAACACTTCGACCTCACCCGGCAGGAGCTGTTCGACCTCATCCGGGTGCGCGGCATCCGCACGTTCTCCCGGCTCGTCGCCGAGCACGGGCGCGGGCGCGGCTGCGACATCTGCAAGCCGGTGGTGGCCTCGATCCTGGCCTCCCTCGGCACCGGCCACGTGCTCGACGGCGAGGCGGCGTCGCTCCAGGACACCAACGACCACTTCCTGGCCAACCTGCAACGCGACGGCAGCTACTCGGTGGTGCCCCGGATCCCCGGTGGGGAGATCACCCCGGAGAAGCTGATCGCGATCGGCGAGGTGGCCCGCGACTTCCGGCTCTACACCAAGATCACCGGCGGCCAGCGGATCGACCTGTTCGGCGCGCGGGTCGACCAGCTGCCGCAGATCTGGCGCCGGCTGGTCGACGCCGGTTTCGAGTCCGGTCACGCGTACGGCAAGGCGCTGCGCACGGTGAAGTCCTGCGTCGGCGACACCTGGTGCCGGTACGGGGTGCAGGACTCGGTCGGGCTGGCCGTCGCGTTGGAGCTGCGCTACCGGGGCCTGCGCGCGCCGCACAAGCTCAAGTCGGCGGTCTCCGGCTGCGCCCGCGAGTGCGCCGAGGCGCGGAGCAAGGACTTCGGCATCATCGCCACCGAGACCGGCTGGAACCTCTACGTCGGCGGCAACGGCGGCTTCCGGCCCCGGCACGCCGACCTGTTCGCCACCGACCTGGGCACCGGGGAGCTGGTCACCCTGATCGACCGCTTCCTCATGTACTACGTCCGCACCGCCGACCGGTTGCAGCGCACCGCCGCCTGGATCGAGGCCATGGACGGCGGCCTCGACCACCTCCGGGCGGTGCTCGTGGACGACTCGCTGGGTCTCTGCGCCGACCTCGACGCGGCCATGGCCCGGCACGTCGCGAGCTACTCCGACGAGTGGCGGGACGTGCTGGACGACCCGGACCGGCTGCGCCGCTTCACCTCGTTCGTCAACGCGCCGGACGTGCCCGACCCGTCCATCACCTTCGCGGTGGAGCGCGGCCAGCCGGTGCCGGCCCGGGGCGCGCCGCCGGACGGCGGGCGCCGCCGGCAGCCGGTCGTGCTGGGCCTGCCGGAGGTGCGGCGATGAGCCCGACCGTGACGCTGGGTTGGACGCCGGTCTGCCCGTCCGACCGGCTCGACCTCGACCGGGGCGTCGCCGCGCTCGTCGACGGCGTGCAGGTCGCGCTCTTCCGCACCGCCGCCGGGCTGTTCGCGGTGGACAACCTGGACCCGGTCGGCGGCGCGTACGTGATGTCGCGGGGCCTGGTCGGCAGCCGGGGCGGGGTGCCCACGCTCGCCTCCCCCCTGCACAAGCAGGTCTACGACCTCACCACCGGGCGCTGCCTGGACCTCCCCGGGGTGACGCTGCGGCGGCACCGCGTGCGCTGCCGGGACGGCCTGGTCGAGGTGCGGTTGCGGCAGGAGGAATGATGCGCGACGAGCTGGCCGGCTTCACCATCGGCGTCACCGCGGACCGGCGCCGCGACGAGCTGGCCGCCCTGCTCCAGCGGCGCGGCGCGCGGGTGGTCCTCGCTCCGGCGCTGCGGATCGTGCCGCTCGCCGACGACACCGACCTGCGCGAGGCCACCCGGGCCTGCCTGGCGCACCCGCCGGACGTGCTGATGGCCAACACCGGCATCGGGATGCGGGGCTGGCTGGAGGCGGCCGAGGGGTGGGGACTGGCCGAGCCGTTGCGCGGCACGCTCGGGCGCGCGTACGTGGTGTCCCGCGGGCCCAAGGCGACCGGGGCGATCCGCGCCGCCGGGCTGCGTGAGCACTGGTCGCCCGCGTCGGAGAGCTGCGACGAGGTGGTGGAGCACCTGGTCCGGCGCGGCGTCGCCGGCCAGGTGGTGGCGCTGCAACTGCACGGCGATCGGCAGCCGGAGTGCACCGAGGCGCTGGTCACGGCCGGGGCGACGGTGATCGAGGTGCCGGTCTACCGCTGGGCGCCGCCGGCCGACCCGGCGCCGCTGCACCGGCTCATCGACCTGGTCGCGGGGCGGCTTGTCGACGCGGTCACGTTCACCTCCGCACCGGCGGCCGAGGCCCTGCTGCGGGCGGCCGGGGACCGCGCCGAGACGGTGCTGGAGGCACTGCGCGGCGACGTGCTGGCCGGGTGCGTCGGCACGGTCACCGCCGAGCCGCTGGTGCGGCGGGGGGTGCCGGTGAGCGCGCCGAGCCGGGCCCGGCTGGGTGCGCTGGTGCGCACGATCGTCGAGGAGCTGCCCCGGCGTACCGTCTCGGTGAAGGCGGCCGGGCACGTGCTCACGCTGCGCGGGCACGCCGCGGTGGTCGACGGCGAGCTGCGCCCGCTGGCGCCGGCCCCGATGGCAGTGCTGCGGGCGCTCGCGGCGTCGCCGGGAAAGGTGCTCTCCCGCACCGCGCTGCTGCGGACGCTGCCGCGCGGCGCCGACGAGCACGCGGTGGAGATGGCGGTGGCCCGCCTCCGGGTCGGACTGAAGGCCCCCCGCGTGGTGCAGACGGTGGTCAAGCGCGGCTACCGCCTGCGGGTCGACTGACCCGCAGGCGGTCTCAGCCGACCGAGGCCGGGTAGCCGTGCTCGGCCTGGAGCCGGAGCATGGCGTGCTCCACCACCGTCACCAGCACCTGCTTGACCGACTCGCGCCGACGGGCGTCGCACATCACCAGCGGCACGTCCGGCGAGATGGCCAGCGCCTCCCGGATCTCCTCCAGCTCGTAGTGCGGCGCGTCGTCGAACCGGTTCAGCGCCACCACGTACGGCAGCTTGCGGTTCTCGAAGTAGTCCAGCGGCGCGAACGCGTCGGTGATCCGGCGGGTGTCCACCAGCACCGCCGCGCCCACCGCGCCCCGGATGATCTCGTCCCACATGAACCAGAACCGGGTCTGGCCGGGCGTGCCGAAGAGGTAGAGGATCAGGTCCTCGGCCATGGTGATCCGACCGAAGTCCATGGCGACCGTGGTGGTCTCCTTGCCCGGCACCTTCGACGGATCGTCGATGCCCACCCCGGCCGCGGTCATCAAGGCCTCGGTGGTCAGCGGCTGGATCTCGGAGATCGCCCCGACCAGGGTGGTCTTGCCCACCCCGAAGCCGCCCGCGATCACGATCTTCGCGGAGATGATCTCCCGGCCGCGGTTCGCCCCGTCGGGGTCATAGTTCGCGAAGTCCACTTAGCACCCTTCCAAGCAGGTTCATCCGCGCCGCGAAACCCGTCGCGGGAGCGGCAGTGTGTAGCGTCAGCAGGCCCTCGGCCACCATGTCGGCGACCAGCACCCGGGTGACGCCCAGCGGCATCCGGGTGTAAGCGGCGATTTCCGCCAGCGACTGTGCCCGGCCCTCACAGACCGAGGAGATGCGGTACTTGTCGTGCCCGGCGAAGCGCGCCTCCGCCGACTGCGTGGGCGTGCTGGACAGCACCGCCTCGAGCGCGATGTTCTGCAACGGCTCGGTGCGGCCCCGGGTGACCGCGTACGGTCGCACCAGCGCGCCGCGCGGATCACGTCGCGGTTCCATCTCGCGATCACCTCCCCTCGTACGGAGCCGAAGCGGCTCCGGATCACCAGGTCGACCGGCCCGGTCAGGACCGGACGGCGTCCCTCGGCAACGGGACCAACGCCTGGCCGACCCGCTCCACCAGCAGTGCCATCTCGTAGCCCACCTGGCCGACGTCGCAGCTGCGCGCCGCGAGCACGGCCATCGACGAGCCGTCGCTGATGGACATCAGGAAGAGATATCCGCTGTCCATCTCGATCACGGTCTGCAGCACCCCACCGGCGCTGAACATCCGCGCCGCGCCCTCGGTCAGGCTCACCACGCCGGAGGTGATCGCGGCAAGCTGGTCGGCCCGGTCCCCGGGGAGGTCCCGGGAGGAGGCGAGCAGCAACCCGTCCGCGGACACCGCCACCACGTGGGCGATGCCGGCCACGCTGTCGGCGAAGTTGGTGAGCAGCCAACCCATGTCCTGCATGGCAGCCGGCCTGTTCATCGGTTCGTCTCCTTGGTCGAGGTGCTGGTCGGGTCGGCGCCGGCCGTACGGCCCCGCTGGACGCCGCGGTGGTAGGCGGAGAGCAGCCCCCGCACCTCGTCCGGGGTGCGCCGGCTGCGGTCCCGCCCGCTCTTCGGTTCGATCCCGCCGGGCACGAGCTGAGCCTGCGGCACCCGCTTGGGCAGGCCGGAGCGGGTGGTGCCGCCGGTGGTGGGCTCCGCGGCCCGGCTGGCCCGGGTCCACCCCTCGTCGGCCGCCGTCCGCCAGGCCTCCGGGTCGATCGGTGCGGCGGGCGCGGGGGCCGGCGAC
>NZ_CADEAU010000395.1 GCF_902825405.1 Micromonospora maritima
AGCGAGCATGGCCCGCACCGACTCGACGTCGGCGGCCGGCGCGGCCACCACGATCGTGTGCACCGAGGGCGCGGCGGCGATCCGCCGCACGGCGTGCACCAGCAGCGGCTCGCCGGCGAGCAGCCGGAGCGCCTTCGGGGCGCCGGGGCCGAGGCGTACCCCGGCACCGGCCGCAGGAACGAGGACCGCGACGTCACCGCGCGGATTGAGCTGCGCGGTCACGTCGCGGTCCTCGGATTCGTTCGCTGCGGGACGGGTAGAGGCAGAGGTGTGGATCAGGCCTCGGTCAGCACCTTGTCGAGCAGAGTCTCGGCCTCGTCCTTGGTGCTCTTCTCGGCCAGCGCGACCTCGCCCACGAGGATGTCACGGGCCTTGGCGAGCATGCGCTTCTCGCCCGCCGACAGGCCCCGCTCCCGCTCCCGGCGCCACAGGTCGCGGACGACCTCGGCCACCTTCAGCGGGTTGCCGGAGGCCAGCTTCTCCAGATTCGCCTTGTAACGCCGCGACCAGTTGGTCGGCTCCTCGGTGTGCGGTGCACGGAGCACGTCGAAGACCTTGCCCAGGCCCTCTTCGCCGACCACCTCGCGCACACCCACGATCTCGGCGTTCTCGGCGGGCACCCGGACCGTCAGGTCACCCTGCGCGACCCTCAGGACGAGGTACTGCTTCGGCTCGCCCTTGATGACCCGAGTCTCGATTGCCTCGATGAGTGCGGCCCCGTGGTGGGGGTAAACAACGGTCTCGCCGACACTGAAAACCATAGGTTCGAAACCCCTTTCGCTGTGTCTAGGGTAACACGCTCAGGCACCGATGTCTCACCGCTGTCCTGACCGTTGGCGCAGCTCAGGGGCCCTGTGAGAGGTATTTCTTCGGCTTGACAGGCGGTCAAGTCGATGGTTTCAACACGCTCCGTGACGAACGAATGACAACCCGGTACGGGTGACGGGAGCGTCCAGATCTAGGGCAATGCGCTCCTTCCATGGTAGCTCCGCAACTCCACTCGCGCCCAGGTGTGGCGGTACGGGCCTCGGTGCGGGACGCTGGTGGAGGACGTGACGTCCGCTCACCGAGACGTTCCTGGGGGTCCGATGGGCGTGCCTGACGCAGACGGCCAGGGGCCGCCGGACGGGCTGCCCGGGCTCCCTCCCGAGTGGGGCCGGGTGGTCGTCCCCGACGACGCCTCGGCGCTTGCCGACGAGGCCCGTCAGGTCCGCCGGGAGTTGCGCCGCGACCCCCGGCACGCGCAGCGGCCCGGCCGGGCCCGGATCGGGCTGCCGGCGCTCGCGCTGCTGGTCTCGGTGCTGATCACGCTCGCCGGCCTGGCCGCCGTCACCTGGCCCCGGTCCAACCGTTCCGGCGGCGCCCCGACCGTGCTGCCCCGGACCACCGCCACGCCGCTGGCGGTCGGCCCGCTCCCCGCGCTCGACCTGGTCGGCGGCGACGACACACCGGTGCCGCTGCGCAGCCTGCTGCCCGCCATGATCATCCTGGTCGACGCCTGCACCTGCGCCGACCAGGTCGGCACGGCGGCCGCCGCCGCACCTGCCGGGGTCACCGTGGTGACCGTGACCGAGGGCCGCAGCGCCGGCCCCGCCACCGTCCCCGGCGTACGCCCCCTCGGCGACCCGGCCGGCGGCCTGCGGTCCTACCTGCACCTCGTCGCCCGCCCCGGCACCGCCGCCGCGCTGCTCGTGGACCGGCAGGGCACGCTGGTCCGGCTGGTGCCGGAGCTGGGCCCCGCGGCCGACTACCGGGACGACCTCACCCGGCTCGGCGGCTGAGCGGGGTTCAGTACAGGCCCGCCAGGGTCGCGTCCAGGTCCAACTGCCGCTCGCCGGCGACGAACCGGACGGTCACCGGGCCGCCCGCGGCGACCAGGGGCTGACGGACCGCCGCCCCGTCGCAGGCGACCAGGAGCTGCGTCTCATCCTCCTGCGCACCCGTCCAGGAGACGGTCAACGGGCCGGGACCCCGACAGGCGGCGCTGAGCAGGAGACGCGCCCCCGACGTGGAGCTGGTCTGCCGTTCCACCATGCTGCCGGCCCGCACGTGGGACCCGTCGTGCCAGAGCGTGTCCGGGCGCACCTCCTCGCCGCCCGCCATCACCGACCCGATGTCCGGCCCCGGACTCGCGTCCCCGGTGCCCGGGTCGACGATCCACACACGCGAACTCGACGCGGGGTCGGTGGCCGGGCTGGGCTCCGCCGCGACGGTGGCCCGGGCCGCCGGGACCGGGTCGACGACCGGCGCGGCCGACCGCCACCACCACGCCCCGACCGCCAGGGCCAGCACGGTCAGACCGGCCAGCACCGCCGACCGGGTCCGCTCCTCGGAGACCATGCCCGCCAGGCTATCGGCGCGACGGCGGTCCGTCAGCCCGCCCGTTCCAGCAGCGCCGCGTAGAGCGTCAGCCCGGGTCCGAACGCCAGCATCACCACCCGCCGGGGCGGGCGCTGGACACGACACAGCCGGTCCAGGATCAGCAGCACCGTCGGCGACGAGCAGTTGCCGTGCTCGGCCAGCGTCTCCCGGGACGCGGCCAGCGCGTCGGGCGGCAGCTCCAGCTCACGTTCCACCACGTTGAGGATCCGCGGGCCGCCCGGATGCACCGCCCAGCCGTCCACCTCGGAACGCTCGCACCCGTGCCGGGCCAGCAGGTCGTCGACGAGGTCGCGGACGTACCGGGACAGCACCTGCGGCACCTTGGGCGACAGGCCCATCCGGAAGCCGGTGTCGGTGACGTCCCAGGTCATGTGGTCGGCGGTGGAGGTGTCGGTGATCGAGGTGACCTCGCGCAGCGCGTACCCCCGGCCGCCGGGCACCACCACGGCGGCGACCGCAGCGTCGGAGAAGAGCGCGTGCGAGACGATCTGCTGGGTGTCCACCCGGGCACCCGGCGGCTGGATGTGCAGGCTGGTCAGCTCCGCGCAGAGCAGCAGCGCGGGCCGGCCCCGGGCGGTGACGAAGTCGCTCGCCGCGCCGAGCCCGGGCAGCGCCGCGTAACAGCCCATGTGACCGACGAACATGCGCTGCGTGCCCGGGGCCATGCCGAGGTCCCGGGCGAGCAGGATGTCCAGCCCCGGGGTCGCGTACCCGGTGCAGGAGCAGACCACGAACAGGCCGACGTCGGAGGCGTCCAGGCCGGCCGCGGTGAGCGCGCGACCCACCGCCTCCTTTCCCAGCGGCAGCGCCTCGACCTGGTAGCGGCGCATCCGCCGCTCGGTCGGCCACTCCGACACGTCCTCCAGCAACGGGTTCACCGCCGCCTGCCGGCGGGTCACCCCGGAGTTGGCGAAGATCCGTTCGGCCAGCGCCCGGGTGGTCCCGGAGAAGTGCCGCGCGAAGAAGCCCGACCACAGCTCGTCCTGCGCGGCGGCCGGCGGCTGCGCCACACCCAGACCCGCGATCACCGGTACGTCCACGTCCCCCACCTCTCGGATCCGTCAGTCCTCGCGCTCACCGGGCCGTCCTTCGTTCGCGACTGCGAGGCTCGCAACCCCGGCTCACTCCTCGCGCTCACCGGGCCGTCCTTCGTTCGCGACTGCGAGGCTCGCAACCCCGGCTCACTCCTCGCGCTCACCAGCGAGGGGTCGAGCCGTCACGGTCCGGGTCGCCGCCGAGCGCCGCGATGCCGAGCCAGTCGGCACAGACGTCGGACGTGGCCGGGTGCAGCGAGCCGCAGCGGGCGTCCCGGTAGAGCCGCTCCAGCGGATGGCCCCGCCGGGTCGCCGAGGTGCCCGCCGCCTCCAGCATGGACGCCGCCACCTCGGCGGCCGTGGTGCCGGCGAGCAGCTTGGCCCGCCAGACCCAGCGGTTCGTCTCCGCGTCGCCGGGGAACTCGTCGACCCGGCGGGCCGCCTCGGCGACCACCAGCTCGGCGGCGGCGGTGGCCGCGTCCGCCCGGCCCAGTCGGGCCCGGACCGCCGGCAGCCCGGCCAGGTTGCGGGCGTTCAGGTGCTCGGCGGCGGCGTCGATCGCGGCCCGCGCCACCCCGACGTAGACGGCCGCGTAGCTGGCCACCAGCCAGTGCGGCATGAGCTGGGCCACCACCAGGGCCAGCCCCTCGACCCCGCCGAGCAGCCGATCGGCCGGCACCGTCACGTCCAGGTGCAGGTCGTGCGAGGAGGTGGCCCGCATGCCCAGCGAGTCCCAGGTGGGCTCGACCGTGATGCCCTCGCCGGCCGGGATCAGGAACTGCGAGACCACCGACTGGTCGGTGGCGCTGCGGGCGGCCACCAGATAGCCGTCCGGGTGGCCGGCGCCGGAGCAGAAGGTCTTGCTGCCCTTGATGTGCCAACCGCCGTCCACCGGCTCGTAGACGGTGTTGAGCTGGGACAGCCGTGCGCCGGCGCCGCGTTCGCTCATCGCCACCGCGTACCAGGACCCGTCGGCCGCCGCGCGCAGCAGCCGGTCGCGGGCGGCCAGCGCCTCGTCCGGTACGCCGAGCGCCTCGGCCAGCTCCTCGGTGACCGCGCCGAGCGCCCCGGTGACCGAGGCGTGCATGTTGAACACCAGCGCGGTCGCGCCGTTGCCGCGGGCCAGCTCGGTGGCGACGGCCGCGTACTCGGCGAAGCCGGCGCCCTGCCCGCCCAGCTCGCGCGGCACCATGAGCCCGAACAGTCCGGCGGCGCGCAGGTCGGCGAAGTCGTCGACCGGGAACGAGCCGTCCCGGTCGTGCTCCGCCGCGCGGGCGGCCAGTCGCGGCGCCAACCGGCGGGCCGCCTCCAGCGCGTGCACAGTCATGTCGCCCCCTTCTCGGCGTCCCTTTACCCCGGGCGGTCCCGGCTACCCGCCCCGGCGCCCGCTGCCCTGGTAGAGCACGGCGGTCGACCGGGTCGGCACGATGCGGGGTTCCGTCCGGACCGGACGGTCACCGCCGCGCCACCGGCGCAGCAGCCAGGCCAGCGTGCCGCCCAGCTCCG
>NZ_CADEAU010000396.1 GCF_902825405.1 Micromonospora maritima
GGCGCCGGGCGGCTCACCTCCGGTCGCGGCCTCACCGTCGACGCCGAGGGCAGGTCCACCGGCCGCAGTGCCGGCGCCACGGGACGGCCCGCCATGGCCGGCCGCAACGGCGTGCTGGGCGGGCGCGGCACCGCAGACGACGACGAGTCCGAGGGCCGGCTGACCTGGCTGACCGAGGACGAGATGGTCTGGGGCGACGGCGGGTCGGCCCCGCCGCCGGTACTCGGCGGCATCTGACCTCGACACGGACGAACGGCGCGGCTCCCCGGTGGGAGCCGCGCCGTTCACCGTCGGGCGGGTAGGTATACCTAGAGCGTATACATACTGTGTATAGTCTCGATCATGTCGATCGGTCACACCTTCCTCGGGCTGCTGCAAGCCAGCCCCCGACATGGCTACGACCTGAAGCGGGCCTACGACGAGCGCTTCGGCCAGGCCCGTCCGCTCGCCTACGGGCAGGTCTACGCCACGCTGTCCCGGCTGCTGCGCAACGGCCTCGTCGAGGTCGACTCGGTCGAGCCCGGCGAGGGCCCGGAACGCAAGCGGTACGCGATCACCGAGGCCGGTGTCACCGACGTGGCGCGGTGGCTCGCCCAGCCGGAGAAGCCGGAGCCCTACCTGCACAGCGTGCTCTACACCAAGGTGGTGCTCGCGCTGCTGACCGGCCGCCCGGCCGCGGACCTGCTCGACGTCCAGCGCGCCGAGCACCTACGGCTGATGCGGGAGCTGACCCGGCGCAAGACCGACGGCGACCTGGCCGACCAGCTCGTCTGCGACCACGCGCTGTTCCACCTCGAGGCGGACCTGCGCTGGCTGGAGCTGACCGCCTCCCGACTCGACCAGCTGGCCCGGGAGGTCGGCCGATGAGCGCGGACGCACTGCTGGTGGCGGAGGACCTGCACCGCCGCTTCGGCCCGACCCCGGCGCTCGCCGGCGCGTCGCTGGCCGTCGCGGCCGGCGAGGTGGTGGCCGTGATGGGGCCGTCCGGGTCCGGCAAGTCGACGTTGCTCCACTGTCTCGCCGGAATCGTGCCGCCGGACACCGGCCGGGTGCGCTACCGGGGCGCCGACCTGACCGCCATGTCGGACACCGAGCGCAGCGCCCTACGCCGCCGGGAGTTCGGTTTCGTCTTCCAGTTCGGGCAGCTCGTACCGGAGCTGACCTGCCTGGAGAACGTCGCGTTGCCGCTGCGGCTGGAGCGGGTCGCCCGGCGTGCGGCGGAGCGGCGGGCCCGGGAGTGGCTGGACCGGCTCGAGGTGGCGGACGTGGCCGGCAAGCGACCGGGTGAGGTCTCCGGCGGTCAGGGGCAGCGGGTCGCGGTGGCCCGGGCGCTGGTCACCGGCCCCCGGGTGGTCTTCGCCGACGAGCCCACCGGCGCGCTGGACTCACTCAACGGCGAACGGGTGATGCGCCTGCTCGCCGGTGCCGCCCGGGAGACCGGAGCGGCGGTGCTGCTGGTGACGCACGAGACCCGGGTGGCGGCGTACTCCGACCGGGAGGTGGTGGTCCGCGACGGCCGGACCCGCAGCCTGGAGCAGGTGGCGTGAGCGCGGCTGTGTCACGCCGACCGGCCGGCGCCGGCCTCGGTGACCTGCTGATGGGCGCGCGGATGGCGGTCACCGGCGGGCGTGCCGGATGGACGCGCACGCTGCTCACCGCGCTCGGCGTCGGGGTGGGCGTGGCGATGCTGCTGCTCGCCGCCGCGGTGCCGGGGGCGATCGACAGCCGCGGGGAGCGCACCGGCGCGAGGAGCGAACCGTTCGTCGACGGCCCACTGCCCGCCGGTCCGGACACCCTGCTGGTCCTGCACGCCGACGGCCAGTTCCGGCAGCGCACCGTGCGGGGCTGGCTGGTCCGCCCGGAGGGCCCGGACGCGCCGGTGCCGCCCGGCCTGACGACCCTGCCCGGCCCGGGTGAGGCGGTCGTCTCACCGGCGCTGCGTGCCGTGCTCGACTCGCCGGACGGGCCGCTGCTCGTCGCTCGTCTCGGCGGCGCCCGCGTGGTCGGCGTCATCGGCGCCGACGGCCTCTCCGGCCCGGACGAGCTGGCCTGGTACGCGGGCCGGGCCGACCTGACCGAGGAGTGGGCGGGCCGCCTGGACCGGTTCGGTGGTGGCGGCCCGGGCGAGGACCTGGGTCCCACGCTCAACCTGCTCGTGGTGATCGTGTTCGTGGTGCTGTTGCTGCCGGTCGTGGTGTTCCTCGGCGCGGCGGTCCGCTTCGGCGGCGACCAACGGGACCGCCGGCTCGCCGCCATCCGGCTGCTCGGCGCCGACCAGGGCATGGTGCGGCGGATCGCGGCCGGGGAGGCTACCGCCGCCGCGCTGCTCGGCCTGATGGTGGGCGGTGGGCTGTTCCTGGCCGGCCGGCAGTTGGCCTGGTTCGTCTCGTTCGCCGACTACAGCTTCTACCCGGCGGACCTGCGACCGGCGGTCCCCCTGGTGACGCTGGTGGTCCTGGCCGTGCCGGCGCTCGCGATCGCGGTGGCGCTGCTCGCGCTGCGCCGGGTCGCCGTGGAACCGCTCGGCGTGACCCGCCGGGGTCGCCCGGCACGCCGCCGGCTCTGGTGGCGGCTGCTGCTCCCCGTCGTCGGTCTCGGGCTGCTCTACCCGGCGACCGGGTCCGAGCCGGCGCCGACCGCCGACTGGCGGATCGCGGCGGGCGCGGTGCTGCTGCTGGCCGGCACGGTCACGGTGCTGCCGTGGCTGGTCGACCTGGTGGTGCGGCCGCTGCGCGGCGGCCCGCCGGGCTGGCAGCTCGCGGTACGTCGGCTCCAACTGGACAGCGCCACCTCGGCCCGCCTGGTGAGCGGGGTGGCGGTGGCGGTGGCCGGCACGATCGGGTTGCAGATGCTGATCGCCGGCGTGCAGGACGAGTTCCGTCGGCCGTCCGGTCAGGACCTCACGCGCGCCCAGGCGATGGTGAACCTCCCTGGTGTCGCCGAACCGCGCGCCGCGCTGGACCGGCTCGCCACCGTCGAGGGTGTGACCGGCAGCGCGGCCACGCTGTCCACCGCCGCCGCCCCGGCGGGAGACACGAACCCGAACGCGGTCGTGACGGTACGGATCGGCGACTGCGCGGCCCTGGCCGAGTACGCCGAGGTCGACGGGTGCGCGGACGGCGACGTGTTCCTCGCCCGCTCCGGCGACCTGGAGGCGGGCGTCGAGCCCGGCGGCCGGATCCGCCTGGACGAGGACTGGACCATCCCCACGGCGACCCGGATCGTGCCGGCCCGCACCGACCCGACGGGGGGCCGGGCGCAGTCCGCGCTGCTGCTCACCCCGACGGCCGCCGCCGGCCTGCCGGCACGCCACCTGAACGCCACCGCGTTGCTCACCTTCGACCCGGCCGACCGGGACACCGTGGAGCGGGTGCGCGCCACGGTGGCGGCGATCGATCCGCCGATCGGGCAGGTGCTGGAGTTCCGGGCGGTGCGGGAGGACCCGGGCTTCACCAAGGTGCGGACCGGGCTGACCGCCGGCGCCGTGATCACCCTGCTGCTGCTGGGGATCAGCCTGCTGGTCGGCGTCCTGGAACAGCTCCGGGACCGGCGACCGCTGCTGGCCGCCCTGGTCGCGGTGGGTACCCCCCGGCGGGTGCTGGGCTGGTCCGTGCTCGCCCAGACAGGCGTACCGGTGCTCGTCGGTCTGGTGCTCGCGGCCGGCGTCGGCACGGCGACCGGCGCGGTCCTGCTCGTCATGGTCGGCGCACCGGTGGTGTTGAGCTGGCCGGTGGTGGGGCTCGGCACGAGCCTCGGCGCGGCGGTGGTGGTGCTGGTGACGGCGGCGAGCCTGCCGGTGCTGTGGCGGCTCACCCGCCCGGACGGCCTGCGGGTCGAGTGAGCCGGCGACCCGCCCGGCAGCCCAGGAGCCGGGCGGGTCGCCGTCACCCGGTCAGCAGAAGGCGCCGGCCCTGGCGCCGCCGTCCTGCCGGGTGGTGCGGAAGTCGCAGAGGTCGTAGCCGTTGTCGGTGAGCGTCGCCTTGACGTCGGCGAGCTGCGCCGCGTCCAACGACGGCTCCCGGGACAGCACGAATCCGCTGCTGCGGTCGGGGTCGCCGACGACCGCCCAGCGGTAGTCGGGGTCGAGCCCGATCACCACGTAGTTCGGGCCGCCCAGGTAGATCCACCGGCCGCCGAGGTTGATGAAGGAGACGGTCAGCGCCGAGTCGGCGGGCGGGTTCTCGCTCCGCGCGCGTCCGGTGACCGTGCTGGTGGTGCCGACGATCGTCCGGCAGGTGTTGCGGACGCCGACGGTGCCGTCGGCCTGGACGTCGTACCGGGCCTTGACGTTCTTGAAGCACTGGATCTCGAACCACTGCGGGATCGCGGCCACCTGGTACCAGTCGCCCGCGTACCGGTTCACGTCGACGTCGGCCACCGGGCGCAGCGACCCGGTGTCGACCGAGGCGGTCGCGGCCTGTGCCGGGGTGGCGCCCAGGGCGGTGACGGTGGCGGCGGCCAGCGCGGCGACCAGCGCGGTCGTGGTGCGGCGTGCTCCCATGGCTTCTCCTCGCGATCGGGGGCTCGACGGCGGAAGTGTGCCCGACCGGGACGGCGGAAAACTATCGACAATGTCATCGTCGTCGATGCATCCGTCGGGGCGTTCCGGAGCGAAGAGAAAGGTCCGTCCACAGCGACCCGTGGGCCGGCTCACGTAACCCACAAGATCGTCGAGCTGCGGGAGCCGGCATCACCCGATAGGTTGAGACGGTGCTGCCCGTAGCGTTCACCCCGTCCACCTGGACGGCGACGCTGCGCCGGATCGCCCGCACGGCCGTGGCCAGCCTGGTGCTCATCGCCGGCCTCCAGGGGCTGGCCGCCGCGCCCGCCCCGGCCGCGCCCGCACGCTCCGCCGTCACGGCGGCCCAGGCATCCGCGACCACCACCGTC
>NZ_CADEAU010000397.1 GCF_902825405.1 Micromonospora maritima
GACGCCGCCGGCCCCGGCCGCCGACCGGCGCGAGTCGATCCTGCGCACGTTCCTGCGCGACGGCGCGCTGACCCGGCTGCCCGCGCAGCGCGGCCGCCGGCGGGTGCTGCTGGAACACATCACCACCTACACCTTCGAGCCCGGGCTCCGCTATCCGGAACGGGCGGTGGACGACGCGCTGCGTCCCTGGTGCGCCGGCGGCGAGGCCGACCACGTGACGCTGCGCCGCTACCTGGTCGACGACATGCTGCTCACCCGCGAGCAGGGCGTCTACTGGCGGACCGGACCGTGACCGGCTGGCGCACCCGCCTCGACCCGCCCGACGGGCCGGTCGCGCGGGTCCTGCTGCGGGAGTACATGGCGGAGATGGTCCGCCGCTGGTACGGCCGCCCGGAGCGACCCGACGAGGTCGACGCCGCGCTGGCCGAGATGCCCAGCGACGACCTCGCCCCGCCGACCGGGCTGCTGGTGACGGCGTACCACGACGGCAGCCCCGCCGGGTGCGCCGGGCTGCGGTGGCGGTCGGGTTGGGCGGAGCTGAAGCGGGTGTACGTGCGCCCGGCGCACCGGGGCACCGGCGGCGGCGCGGTCCTGCTCGCCGCGGCCGAGGCGTACGCGGTCGAGGCGGGGGCGCACCGGATCCGCCTGGACACCCGCTCGGACCTGGTGGAGGCGCGTGCCCTGTACGCCCGGCACGGCTACCGCGAGATCCCCGCGTTCACCTCCGGCCCGTACGCGCAGCACTGGTTCGAGAAGTCACTGCCGGTGCGGGTTGACGACGCCGCGACGCCGCGCTAAAACAGAAATCGAGAACTTGAGTCACTGAGACTCAACTTGAGACCTTGGGCCAGGAGAACCGAGGAGGCACCGCCATGTTGATGCGCACCGACCCGTTCCGCGAGATCGACCGGATCGCCGAGCAGTTCTTCGGCACCACCGCCCGGCCGGCCGTGATGCACCTCGACGCCTACCGCGACGGCGACCACTTCTACGCCGCCTTCGACCTGCCCGGCGTGGACCCGGACAGCATCGACTGCACGGTCGAGCGCAACGTGCTGACCGTCCGCGCCGAGCGACGCCGCCCCACCGGTGACACCGTCGAGCTGGTCGCCGCCGAGCGTCCGATGGGCACCTTCACCCGGCAGCTGTTCCTGGGCGACACGCTCGACACCGACCGCCTCGAAGCCGGCTACGACAACGGGGTGCTGACGCTGCGCATCCCGATCGCCGAGCGGGCCAAGCCGCGCCGGATCGCGGTCAGCACCACCGCGGAGAGCAACGGCCACCGGCAGCTCACCACCGCCTGAGCGCCCGTCACGCCGACGCGGGGGAGGCCGGAGCGCCGGCCGGCCCCGCGTCGGCGTCCCACGGGTAGAGCCGGGTCAGCGCGTGCGCCGTCGCGGTGAACCGGTCCCGCAGCTCGGCCGGCGCCAACACCTCCACCTCGGCGCCGAGCTTGAGCAGCTCGGCGTGGGCGTGCCGGGCCGACTCGATCGGCACGGTGGTCTCCAACCAGCCGTCCGGACCCGGTTCGCCGGCCGCCGCCCGGGCCGCCCGGCTCATCTCCGGCGGGAAGACGTACGGCATGAACTCCAGCGCGGCGACGGTCAGCCGGATCCGCGCCTCGCCCCGGTAGACGTCGCGCTCGTAGCGGGCGGTCCACTCCCGCCAGTAGGCGGCCAGGTCGAAGTCGTCCGGCCGGTCGTACCGCTCCTCGGTGACCACCGCGTCGAGCACCGCACCCACCCGGTAGGTGCGCGCCTGCTCCCCGCACCGGGCCACCAGATACCACCGGCCCGCCTTGAGCACCACGCCCAGCGGGGCGACCAACCGGGTCACCTCGCGCGGGGCGCGCCAGCGCCGGTAGCGCAGCCGCACCAGCCGGTCCTCCCACACGGCCCCGGCCAGCGTCTCCAGGTGCGGGACCGGCTCGGGGTGCCGGAACCACCCGGGGGCGTCCAGGTGGAACCGCTGCCGGATCCGGCCGGTGCGGTCGGCCAGGTCCCCGGGCAGCGCGGCGCGCACCTTCAGCTCGGCGGCGGCCACCACCGACGCCAGACCCAGCTCCGCCGCCGGGCCGGGCACGCCGGCGAGGAACAACGCCTCGGCCTCCGGCCCGGTCAGGCCGGTCAGCCGGGTACGCCAGCCCTCCAGCAGGCGGTAGCCGCCGGCCGGTCCGCGATCGGCGTACACCGGCACGCCGGCGGCGCCGAGCGACTCCACGTCGCGGTAGACCGTCCGCACCGACACCTCCAGGGCGACGGCGAGTTCCTGGGCGGTCATCCGCCCCCGGGTCTGCAGGAGCAGCAGCAGGGAGACCAGCCGGCTGGCGCGCACCCGGTGACGGTAACCCGCGCGGCGGATCCGCCCGGGCGCGCCTCGTCGCGAAATCCTCCGCCGACTGAGAACCTTTCTCACATGCTGCGTCCCGAGGTGCTGTCCCGCGCTCGTCCCGCGCTGCCCGGCGGTCCGGTCGACTTCACCGAGGCGTGGTTGCGCAACCGGCGCCTGTCCGAGCACACCCGCGACGCGTACCGGCGGGACGTCACCGGCTGGCTGACCTGGTGCGCCGATCGCGGCCTGGACCCGCTGCGGGTGACCTTCCTCGACGTCAACGCCTACGGCCGGGACCTGGAGTCCACCCCCCGTGGCCGCGACGGCCGGCCGCTGACCCCGGCCACCGTCGCGCGCCGGCTGTCCGCGCTGTCCAGCTGGTACGACTTCCTGGCCAAGCTGGGCGCGGTGCCGGCCAACCCGGTCGCGGCGGCGGACCGCCCCCGCGTCGACCGGGACCACTCCGCCACCGTCGGCCTGAGCCCGGAGGAGGTCGACGCGCTGCTCGCGGCCGCCGACGCCGACACCGGCCCGACCGCCGCCCGCAACCGGGCCGCGCTGGCGCTCCTGGCCGACCTGGGACTGCGGGTCGGCGAGCTGGTCTCGCTGAACCTGGCCGACCTGGGCAGCGAACGCGGTCACCGCAGCGTCCGCTTCGTCGGCAAGGGCGGCAAGGTACGCCGTCGCGCGCTGACCCCCGGCACCGCGTACGCCCTCGACGCCTACCTGGCCGACCGGGCCACTGCGCAGGGCGTCACGGTGCCGGAGCTGACCGGCCCGCTGCTGGTCACCGCGACCGGGGGCCGGTTGGACCGGCACGCCGTGTTCCGGCTGGTGCGCCGGCTCGCGCAGAGCGCCGGGATCGCCGCCTGGGCGCGGTTGTCACCGCACTCGCTGCGGCACGCGTTCGCCACCACGGCCCGCTCGGAGGGGGTGCCGCTGGAGGACGTGCAGGACGCCATGGGTCACGCCGACCCGCGCACCACCCGCCGCTACGACCGGGACCGGCACAACCTGGACCGCGACCCGGCGTACGCGATCTGGGCGGCCCGCGCCCGCCGTCGCGGGTGAGCGTCGTACCCGGGCCCTAGGGTGCCGGCATGCGACATGGGCTGGAGATCTGCTGCGGCGGCGCCGCGGTGACGGTGGCCGATCTGGTGGCGCTCGGTGAGCTGGCCGAGCGGGCCGGCTGGGACGGCGTGTTCCTGGAGGACTACCTCGTCCACCACGCCGGGGACGAGCCCCCCACCTGGGATCCCTGGCTGGTGCTGGCCGTGGTCGCCGCCCGCACCGAGCGGGTCCGGCTGGGCACCACGGTGACCGCGTTGCCCCGGCGTCGCCCGGCCAAGCTGGCCCGCGAGGTGCTCACCCTCGACCATCTCAGCGACGGCCGGGCCGGCGTCGCGGTCGGTGTCGGCGACCCGGGCGACCGGGGCCTGGCCGCGTTCGGCGAGACGACCGACCTCAGGACCCGCGCCGCGATGCTCGACGAGGGCCTCGACCTGCTGGTCGGGTTGTTGAGCGGCGAGCGGGTCACGCACCGGGGCACCCACTACCGGGCCGAGGGCGTGGCCCTGCGTCCCGCGCCGGTGCAGTCGCCGCGGGTGCCGGTCTGGGTGGGCGGCAGCACCCAGGCCAGGGCGGTGCTGCGGCGTGCCGCCCGGGCGGACGGCATCGTGCCCTACAAGCTGACCGACACCGACGACTGGTCCGACTTCACCGCGGACGAGGTCGCCGACCTGGTCGCCGCGCTGCCGGCGACCCGCGCCGACGGGCGGCCGTTCGACGTGGTGGTCGGCGGTCGGCGTCGCCGCGACGACGAACGGGCCGAGCGGGCCTACCTGGCGGAGTTGGCGGGGGCGGGCGCCACCTGGTGGCTGGAGTACGTACCGGCCGGTGACCCGGCCGCGATGCGGGCCGCGGTCGCCCGCGGCCCGCTGCGCTGACCGGTCAGCGCCGGGGGCACAGGCAGAACGGCTGCCCGATCGGGTCGAGCAGCACGGTCCAGTTCTCCCCGCCGGGCTGGAACTCCGGTCGGGTCGCCCCGGCCGCCACCAGGTCCTTCTCCGCGACCGCCACGTCGTCGACGGTGAGGTCGAGGTGGTAGCGCTTGGCGCCGGTCTCGTCCGGCCAGGCCGGCGGCGCGTACCCGGGCACCCGACCGAAGCCGATCGAGGTCCCGTCCTTGGTGATCATGGCGTACTCGGTCTCGCTGTGGGTGACCTCCCAACCGAGGGCGTGGGCGTAGAAGGCCGCGTGGGCGGCCGGGTCGGAGCTGTCCAGGTTGACCATCGCGAGGTCGGCGTGCGTCGTCATGCCGGCAGTCTGTCGCCGGTACCTGTCACCTGCTGTCAGGTACGTCCGGCGGATCCCGACGGCCACACCGCCAGCCGGCCGTGCGGCCCCCGGCAGGCCAGCGCGTCGGCCACCGGGTGACAGTCGCGGGTGCCGGCCGGCAGCACCGGGCCCGGTCGGGGCCCGTCGCGGTCGACGGTGACCACGAGCGTGTGTCCGCCGGAGCGGGCGGGACGCAGCAGCACCTAGATCGGA
>NZ_CADEAU010000398.1 GCF_902825405.1 Micromonospora maritima
GTCGTCGCGCCGGGCCGTGCGGTGGCGCCGGGCCTCGCCCCGCCCGCGGTGGGCGTCGGGTACGGCTTCGAGGTGGGCCGGCTGCCGGTGCCGGTGGCGTACAGCCCGGACGGCACGGTGCTGGCCGTGGGCAGCGACGACGGTGGTGTGCTGCTCTGCGACACGGCGACCGGGCTGCCGGTGCGTACCCTGCCGGGGCACCGGTCCCGGGTCTACGCGGTCCGCTACGACGCCGCCTCGCACCAGCTCGTCACCGGCGCTGCCGACCTGACCGTACGACTGTGGGACGCCGACCACGGCGACGTGCGGCACGTCATCGAGGACGTCTTCGCCGGCTGGGTGTGGCCGCTGCTCACCGACGGCCGGCGGGGTCGGCTGGTGGTCGGCGACGCGGCCGGCGTGGTCCGGCTCTTCGACACCCGCACCGCGCGGATGCGCCACGAGTGGCCGGGGCACGCCGCGCCGATCTGGGGCACCTCGTTCAGCCCGGACGGCCGTCGGGTGGTGGTCGCCGACAGCGCCGGTGCGGTGCGCGGCTGGGACATCCACACCGGCAACCTGGCGTTCGAGGTGCGCGAGCCGGAGGTGGTCTACCGGGTGGTGCACTCACCGGACGGCCGACTGCTGGTCGCCGTGGGGCAGCACGGCCGGGTGTGGGTCCGGCGGGCCACCGACGGCGCGACGGTGCGCCAGCCGCGCGGCCACGAGGCCGACGTGTACGCCCTCGACATCCACCCCGACGGCACGCTGATGGCCACCGGTGACACGCACGGCGCGTTGCGCCTGTGGGAGACCGAGACCGGCCGGCCGGTCCGGGTGCTCGGCCGGCAGCGCGGCGCGATCTACAGCGTCCGGTTCAACGGCGACGGCAGTCTCCTCGCCACCGCCGCCAGCGACGGCGCGATCCAGATCTGGGACACCGACGACGGCCAGGTGCGGCACGAGCTGACCCGGCACCGCGGCTCGGTCTGGCCGGTGGTCTGGCGGCCCGACCAGGCGCAGGTGGCGACCAGCAGCAACGACGGCACCACCCGGCTGTGGGACGTCCGCACCGGGCAGCTCCAGCACACGCTGCGCGGGCACGGGCGGCGGGTCACCGCGCTGTCGTTCCGCGACGACGGCGAGGTCCTGGCGGCCTGCGGCAACGACGGCGTGGTCCGGCTCTGGGAGCCGCGGACCGGCCGGCTGCTGCGGCAGCTCGCCAGTCCCGCCGACCGCCTGCTCTCGGTGGTCTTCTGTCCGGAGGAGCCGCTGGTCGCCACGCCCAGCGGCGACGGCGGCGTGCACCTGTGGAACACCGACACCGGCGCCGACGAGCGGGAACTCAACGTCGACACCGACCACGTCTGGGCGGTCGCGTTCAGCCCCGACGGCGACGCCCTGGCCACCGCGAACGACGACGACACCGTCCGCCTGTGGTACCGCCGCACCGGCCGGCACTTCGCCACGCTGACCCCGCACCGGGGCCGGGTGCGCACGGTCGCGTTCAGCCCGGACGGCGAGACCATCGCGACCGGCTGCGACGACCAGGCGGTACGCCTGTGGGACGCGGCCACCGCGACCTGCCGGATGACGCTGGAGCACCACACCGACCGGGTCTACTCGGTCGGCTTCAACAGCGAGGGCACGTTGCTGGCCAGCGCCGGCAACGACGGCACCGCGGTGGTGTGGGACGTCGCCACCGGGGAGGCGCGCACGGTGCTCACCGAGCACACCGGTCGGCTCTGGTCCTGCGCGTTCAGCCCGGACGGCAACCTGCTCGCCACCGCCGGCGACGACCTGGTGATCCGGCTCTGGGACCCGGGCACCGGCCGGCTGCACGGCACTCTCGCGGCGCACACCCGGCGGGTCTGGTCGGTGCACTTCAGCCCGGACAGCAGCCTGCTGGCCAGCGCCGGCGACGACGGCACGATCCGGTTGTGGGACGTGGCCGACCCGGAGCACGCCCAGTTGCGGACCACGCTGATCGGCCTGCCGGACGGTTGGGCGGCGGTCAGCCCGGACGGCCGGTACAAGCTGGACGGCGACCCCGGCGGCCAGTTCTGGCACGTCATCGGCACCTGCCGGTTCGAGGTCGGCGAACTCGACCCCTACCTCACCCAGGTCCGCCGCCTGGCCATCGACGCCCCCTTCTGACCGAGCGCTTGATCGACACCAGTTCGGGGAGGTGACGCGGTCCGAGCGCTTGATCAACACCGTCTCCCCGAGGTGGCGGGGTCCGAGCGCGTCGCACACCGCCACCTCCCCGAACTGGTGTCGATCAAGCCGCCGGGCACGTCCAGCGGACCTCGCCGTCGTGCCACACGTCGGTCGGGGCCAGGCCGCAGGCCGTGGCCACCGCGGCCGACGCGCGGTGGTCGGGGTGGATGTGGGCCACGAGGGTACGCACACCGCGCCGCCCCAACCAGCCGGCCATCGCCCGGGCAGCCTCGGTGGCGATCCCGCGCCCCTGCCAGGGTGCGCCCACCACCCAGGCGATCTCCGCGACCGGCCCGGCGGCGGCCGGGTCCGCGTGGGCGAGGTGCCGGTGTCCGACGGCCCGCGCGCCGCCCGTCGCGCCGTCCGGTGCGGACCCGGAGGGCTCGGTGACGGTGGCCTGCACGGTGCCGGCGAGGTGGCCCCCGTCGCGGACCTGGATCACCCAGTTGCACCACGACTCGGCCGGGTCGGGCGAGCCGGCGACCAGCCGCTCGTAGCGGGCTCGCAGTGCCGTCGCCGCGGCGGGCGCGCCGCCGATGAAGGCGTGCAGCGCCGGATCGGCGAGCACCAGGGCCATCTCCTCGGCGTGGTCGACACGCAACGGCAGCAGGAGCAGCCGCCCGGTGTCGATCGTCTCAGGCGTGAACCCGTCCATCGGCGTCAACGCCGGGGCGCGAGGTGGGCGACGAACGCCCGCCAGGCCGGCGGGGTGAAGACGAGGACCGGACCGCTCGGATCCTTCGAGTCGCGTACGCCCACCACCCGGGTTACGCCGTAGGCCACCTCGACGCAGGCACCACCGTTGGAACTGCTCCGAGTGCTGGTGCGCCAGCGCGCGCCGGTCAGTTCATCCATGATCGGGCTCTCAGGGCGTCGACGGGTCGGGTCTCGCGGGAGCGAAACGGACCTCACGGTATCCCAGACCGCCCGGCGGGCCGCAATGTCGTTCATGGGCCGGCCGCCGGGGCGGGCGGTGAACGCCACCGGCCCCGGCCGGGGATCCGGTCAGCGCCGCCACTTCTGGTTGGCGGTGCCGCCGCACTCCCAGATCTGCAACCGGGTGCCGTCGGCCGAGCTGGGGCCGGTGGCGTCCAGGCACTTGTCGGCCTGCGGGTTGACGATGTCGCCGGCGGAGCTGAACACCCACTTCTGCGCCCCGGTGCCGTTGCAGTCCCACAGTTGCACCTTGGCGCCGTTGGCGGTCGACCCGGAGGTCACGTCGAGGCACTTGCCGAGCGCGCGTACCGAGCCGTCGGCGTTCCAGCTCCAGCGCTGGGCGGCGGTGCCGTTGCAGGTCCACAGTTGCACGGCGGTGCCGTTGGCGGTGTTGGCGCCGGCCACGTCGACGCACTTGTCGCCGTACCCGACGATCGGGCCGCCGGTGCCCCCGCCGCCGTTGTCCCAGGCCTGCACCCGGACGTAGTCGATCGTCATGGTCTGCGGGAACGTGGTGGAGCCGTCCGGCGAGCCGGGCCAGTTGCCGCCGACCGCCACGTTCATGATCATGAAGAACGGGTGGTCGAAGACCCAGCGGTTGCCGCCGGCGTCGGCCGGGGTCTTGCGGGAGTACGCGACGCCGTCGAGGTACCAGGTGATCGAGTCGGGCGCCCAGTCCACGGTGAACGTGTGGAACGCGTCGGCGAGCGCCTGGCCGCCGGGCAGCGAGGTGGACGCGCCGATGCCGTTGCCGCCGGAGTAGCCCGGTCCGTGCAGCGTGCCCCACACGGTGGACGGCGCGTAGCCGACGTTCTCCATGATGTCGATCTCGCCGCTGTTGGGCCACGGGTTGGTGCCGATGTCGTTGCCGAGCATCCAGAACGCCGGCCACAGCCCCTGCCCTCGGGGGATCTTGATGCGGGCCTCGAACCGCCCGTACGCCTGGGCGAACGTGCCGTTGGTGAGCAGTCGGGCCGAGGTGTACTGGCAGCTTCCGTACCAGCAGTTGTAGCCGGCGGGGTTCTCCCTGCGGGCGGTGATGACCAGGTTGCCGTTGCCGTCGAGCGCGGCGTTGCGGGTGCTGGTGGTGTAGTACTGCAACTCGTTGTTGCCCCAACCGCTGCCGCCGACGTCGTAGCGCCACTTGCTCGCGTCGGGGGCGGTGCCGGCCGGGCCGTTGAAGTCGTCGGACCAGGTGACCGCGCCGGGGGCGGCCACCGCGGGGGTGCTGGGGACGGTGGCGAGGGCGGCCGTGAGGCCGAGCGCCGCCATCGCCGCCAGGGCGACGGTACGGATGCTGCGCACGGGGTGCCTCCTGGGGTGGTGGGGTCGGTCGTCGCCGTGGCGGCGGCCGGCCCCGCCGAACGGTAAACAAACCATAAAGATAGGCTTCGATGAAGGTATGAACGAAGCCGCCCGCTGTCAAGAGAGCGCTCCCCGTCGATGCGTTGGGCGGGGTCAGGTGGTGCCGGCCGGTTCCGGCTGCCGGGCCGGCGCGGCCGGCGGGCGGCGCATCCCCCGCCACGGCCCGCCGAGCAGCGGCGTCAGCACCACCAGCAGGTAGCAGACGCCGACGGTGACGAGCGTGGCCGCGGGGCCGAACCGGTCGGCGGCCAGGCCCGCGCCGAACGCGCCGACCGGCATGGCCGCCCAGGCGCCGGCACCGATCACCCCGAACACCCGCGCCCGCATGGCCGCCGGCACCCGCTCCACCTCCACCGCGCCCATCAGCGGATTGAG
>NZ_CADEAU010000399.1 GCF_902825405.1 Micromonospora maritima
CGCGATCTGCATGGCCGTCTCCAACTTCGGGACGACCTTGCCCTCGCGGATCCGGTAGAGGGTGGTGCGCTCGATCCCGACGAGGCGGGCCCGCTCGGCCTCCCGGGGCGTCACCGGGTCCACCCCGAACTCGGTCCAGCCGGTGAACCCGCCGAGCCCGGCCGGGGTGGAGGGATCCTTGCCCGCGTTGCCGTTGATCACGTACGGCACCCCGTCCACCCGGTCGGCGTGGAACGTGCCGACGTGGCCGTTCACCATCAGCGCGCCCTTGCCGGTGCGGTGCTGGAAGTCGGCCAGCCACTGCTCGACCAGGGCGGCCTCCTTCCGGTCGCCGAGCTGGCTGGCCTTGGCCGGGCTGGGATCACGCGGCGGGTGGTGGAAGAACACCGCCACCGAGCCGACCGACCGGTCGACCGCCGCCGCGTCGAGCGTCCGGCGCAGCAGCTCCACCTGGTCGAACCCGCCCCCGCGCAGCGAACCGGTGGCCGTGGACAGGGTGACGAAACGGGTTCCGGCGTGGTCGAAGACGCGCGAGGTCTCCCCGAAGACGCTCCGGAAGTTGTCGATCGGCGCGCCCATGATCTCGTGGTTGCCCGGCACGTAGTAGTAGGGCACCTGACCGCCCAGCTCCTCGTCCAGGATCCGCTTGGCCAGCGCGAAGTCCGCCGGGTACGCGGTGTCCACGAAGTCGCCGTCGATGATCAGGAAGTCCGGCCGGGCGGCACGGACCTCGCGCAGCGTACGGCGGGCCTGGGCGACCAGTTCGCTGTCCGGATCGGCGGCGACGAACTGGGCGTCGGAGAGGACCGCGAACCGCCAGGGCGCACCGTCGACCGTGCCGTCGCGCAGCACCACCCGGTCGGTCCGGTTCGGCTCCGGCGGCGCCTGCACGTCCGGCGGCACCCGGGCCACCAGGTCGTCGATCACCACCTCGCTGCGGTACTGCTTGGCCGGGTCGGTCTCGGCCACGTAGAACCGGCGCACCCGCACCGGGTACTGCACGCCCGGCGGCACCGCGAACTCGACGTACTTCCAGCCGGTCCAGTCCAGGTAGGGGCCACGCAGCACGAACTGGGTGTCCTGCGCGTCGTGCAGGTGCAGGCTCGGCCACTCGCCGGTGCCGTTCGCCTTGATCCACATGCCGAACGCCTGCGGCTGGCCCGGCACGTCGATCCAGGCCGGCGGGTCGGCGTACGCGGCCCGGGTGCCTGTCGACTGGCTGAAGTCGTACGACATCCGCAGGCCGCCGCCGGTGTGCCCCTCGGCCGGGGCGACCGACCCGGAGGCGCGGGCCTGGCTGAACTTCCAGGACGCGGCGTCGTCGAAGCCGGCCACCGGCACGTCGGTCAGCCCGACGGTCACCGGCAGCACCGTGCCGCGCGCACCGACGCGGGCGGTGACGAGCGCCGAGCCGGACCCGCCGAGCGCCTTCACGGCCAGGTTGCCGTCGGCCGTGGGGGTGATCGAGAGCAGGTCGTGGTCGTACTCCAGCGTCAGGTCGCCCGGCTCGATCGGCGCGGTGTTCCCCTCCGCGTCGTAACCGACCACGCCGAACAGGCCGGTGTCGCCGGCCCGGTCGAGGCCGACCCGGTCGACCGTGCCGTCGATCCGCTCGAGCGGGCCGAGCACGGTCAGGTCGATCGTGCCCCGGGCCCGGCCCCGGGAGGCGGTGACGGTGCTCCGGCCCGGGCTGCCGGCCCGGAACACGCCGTCGCCGTCCACCCGGCCGTGGGTGGCGCGCCAGCGCGGGTCGCCGGCCGCAGGGCCGTACGTCTCGTCGTAGCCGGCGGCGGTGAGCCGGCGGGTGAGGCCGGGGAAGACCCGGTCCGGCCGACCGCCCCGCACCGGGGCGACGCCCGGCGCGGCGGTCGGGTCGCTGGCGGTCTCCAACCAGTAGCCGGTGAGCCGGCCGCTGCCCTTCGGCGCGTAGACGGCCAGGCCGTTCGGCACCGGCCGCTCGCTGCCGTCGGACGGGCTGTTCTCCACCTGGACCGCCGCCGCACCCGGCTCGCGGGCCAGCAGCGTGGAGGAACCGCCGCCGTCGAGGTTGAGCGCGTTCGCCGCGCCCAGCTCGGCCATCATCCGGCCCATCTCGGTCTGGGTGACGCCGCGGCTGTCCACCTGCCGCCCGTCCACCGTCAACATGATCATCTTGCGGCCGTCGGCGGAGAAGCCCACCGAGGTACGCGGGGCCAGCGTCTGGTCGGCGACGGTCTGCACCACGCCGTCGCGGACCAGCACGTTGCCGCCGCCCACGGCCGCCCGGAGGTCGCCGCCGTCGGAGGAGCGCGGACGCCAGGACATGTCGACCGCGTCACCGGGGCGCAGCGCGCCGAGCGCGTCGGCGCCGGCCTCCCGCCCGAGCAGCACCGTGCTGCCGGCCGGGATCGGGCCCTCCCCGGCCGCCGTGGCCACGGCGGCCACCCGACCGCCGGTCAGCGTCACCTCGACCACCCGCGTCGCGCCGTCCACCGCGCGCTGCCGGGGGTACGAGCCCCACAGCGGGGTGAAGACGCCCACGCCGTCGCGCTGCACCATGTTGTTGAACTGGGTCAGCGACACCGGTCCGCCGGGCAGCGTCGCGGTGCCCTCGAAGCCGACCTGGACGACCCGGCCGATGCCCTGGGCGCTGATGCCCACCGCGTTGGGGTGCCCGGCGACAGGTGACTGCACCAGTTCGCCGGAGCGGATGCCGACACCCTGCGCCGCACCCGAGTTGTTGATGTCGAAGAAGTCGCCGTTCACCGCCGCCACCGCCCGGGAGCGGTCCACCGCGGCCCGCAGGGGCTCGTCCCGGGTCACCGCGCCGGAGTTCACGTAGTCGACGGTCAGCCCGCCGGACAGGTCGGCGGTGAGCGCGTCGGCGCGCAGCCAGCCGGCGGCGTCGTACCTGTCGAAGGAGGTCAGGTCCAGGCCGGGCGCGACCGGCCGGGTGGTCTTCGCGGTCTCCAGGCCACCTGCCGGTTCCACACCGGCCAACGCCACCGAGGACTCGGGGCGGGACGACGCGGCCGGCGCGTCCTCGGCCGAAGTGGACACCGGCGGCGCGGCGACCGCGGCGGGCGGTGACACCGGAGCGGTGAGCGTGAGCAGGGGCGTCAGCAGCAGGACGCCGGCAAGTCGGGCGGATCGTCTGCGGATTCGCATGGACGACAGTCAACCCGACCGTGAACAGAAGTTTCAATACCCCACGGCTTAACCGTAGAAAAACTTCACGGCATCGGGGCCGGTACGCGAACGAGGGGCACGGCCGTCGGCCGTACCCCTCGTCGTCGGATCCGTCAGGTCACTCGCCCGGAGTGGACTTCGCGATCTGCATCAGGAACTCGATGTTGGTGCGGGACTGCTTGAGCCGGTCCAGCAGGAGGTCGAGGGCCGCCTGCGAGTCCAGCGAGTGCAGCACCTTGCGGAGCTTGTGGATGATCGCCAGCTCCTCCGGCGCGAGCAGGACCTCCTCCTTACGCGTACCGGAGGGGTTGATGTCGATCGCCGGGAAGACCCGCTTGTCGGCGATCTTCCGGTCCAGCTTCAGCTCGGCGTTACCCGTGCCCTTGAACTCCTCGAAGATGACCGTGTCCGCCATGGACCCGGTCTCCACCAGCGCGGTGGCGAGAATGGTCAGCGAGCCGCCGTTCTCGATGTTGCGCGCCGCGCCGAGGAAGCGCTTGGGCGGGTAGAGCGCGGTGGAGTCGATACCACCCGACATGATCCGGCCGCTGGCCGGCGCCGCCAGGTTGTACGACCGACCGAGCCGGGTCACCGAGTCGAGCAGCACGACCACGTCGTGGCCCAACTCGACCAGACGCTTCGCCCGCTCGATCGCCAGCTCCGCCACCGTGGTGTGGTCCTGCGGCGGACGGTCGAACGTGGCCGCGATGACCTCGCCCTTCACCGACCGCTGCATGTCGGTGACCTCTTCCGGCCGCTCGTCGACGAGCACCACCATCAGGTGGCACTCCGGGTTGTTGCGGGTGATCGCGTTCGCGATCGCCTGCAACACCATCGTCTTGCCGGCCTTCGGCGGCGACACGATCAGCGCCCGCTGGCCCTTGCCGATCGGCATGACCAGGTCGATCACCCGGGTGGTGAGGATGTGCGGCTCGGTCTCCAGCCGCAGGCGCTCCTGCGGGTAGAGCGGCGTGAGCTTGTAGAACTCGGGCCGGCGCTTCGCCTCGTCCGGCTCCATGCCGTTGATGGTGTCCAGCCGGACCAGCGGGTTGTACTTGTCGCGCCGCTGCTCGCCGTCCCGCGCGGCCCGCACGGCGCCAGTGATCGCGTCACCGCGGCGCAGGCCGTGCTTCTTGATCTGGGACATCGAGACGTACACGTCGTTCGGGCCGGCCAGGTAGCCGGTGGTCCGGACGAAGGCGTAGTTGTCGAGCACGTCGATGATGCCGGCGACCGGGACGAGCACGTCGTCCTCGCCGACCTGCGGCTCACGGCCGCCGCCGTCGCCGCCGACCTCGCCCCGCTCGCCACGGCCACGCCGGCGGTCACGGAACCGGCTGCGCCGACCCCGCCGGCCGCCGCCCTCGCCGTCGTCGTCACCGTCGTCTCCCCGCTCGGCGCGCTGACCCCGGTCGTTGCGGTCACCGCGGTCGTTGCGGTCACGGTCGTTGCGCTCGCCCCGGTCGGCACGCTCGCCCCGGTCGTTGCGGTCGCCCCGGTCGGCACGCTCACCCCGGTCGGCGCGCTCACTTCGCTCGGCGCGGTCGCCCCGCTCGTTGCGCTCGCCCCGGTCGGCGCGGTCGCCCCGATCGGCACGCTCGCCCCGGTCGTCGCGGTCGCCCCGGTCGGCACGCTCACCCCGGTCGGCGCGCTCACTTCGCTCGGCGCGGTCGCCCCGCTCGTTGCGCTCGCCCCGGTCGGCGCGGT
>NZ_CADEAU010000400.1 GCF_902825405.1 Micromonospora maritima
CGGTGCGCCAGGGTGAGCAACGCGACCCGGGCGCGCGACCCGGCCGGGTCGACCGCCGCCGGTGCCACGCCGAGGCGACGGCTGCGCGCGACCGCCTCGTCGATCAGCTCGCCGGGCACCCCGAGGACGGTGGCCAGCCACGCGGACCAGAAGTCACCGGGGAGGCGGACCTGGCGTTCCCACCGGGAGACCTCGTGCCGGGTGAGGGTGGGCACGCCGGAGGCGGCGCAGAGCTCGGCGGCGACCCGCTGCTGGCTCCAGCCGCGGGCGGACCGCAGCTCGGCCAGGAGCGGCCCGAGCAGTCGGGGGCCGGACGGCGGAGACGGGATCATCGGGTCCTCCCGGGGCGACGGCGTGGGACGGCGACGCGGACGCCGGTCGTGCCGGACCGGCGCGTCGCCGTCGTGACGACCCCCGACGCGGGCCCCCGGGCCGGCCATCGGCCGCCCCACCGCGCTGCCGTCGTTTCTACCCCCGGGGTACGACGCTCCGGCGGGACCTGCTCGCGGGCTGGGAACATCCTCGGTACGCCCGCCCGGTCCGGCTAGAGTCGGTCCGTGGCGCTCGGTCTTCCCTCGGTCCTCCCCAACTCCCAGCCGGCGATCGGGGAGCTGATCCGTGACGGCCGGCCGACCTTCTCCTTCGAGTTCTTCCCGCCGAAGACGCCGGCCGGCGAGAAGCTGCTCTGGCAGGCCATCCGCGAGCTGGAGTCGCTGCGCCCGTCGTTCGTCTCGATCACCTACGGCGCGGGCGGCTCGACCCGGGACACCACGGTCGCGGTGACCGAGCGGATCGCCACCGAGACCACCCTGCTGCCGATGGCGCACCTCACCGCCGTCAACCACTCGGTCGCCGAGCTGCGGCACGTCATCGGCCGGCTGGCCTCGGTCGGGGTGCGCAACGTGCTGGCCGTGCGGGGGGACCCGCCCGGCGACCCGGGCGGCGAGTGGGTGCCGCACCCCGAGGGCGTGCACTACGCCGAGGACCTGGTCCGGCTGGTCCGCGACAGCGGCGACTTCAGCGTCGGGGTGGCCGCCTTCCCGTACAAGCACCCGCGCTCGCCGGACGTGGCCAGCGACACCGCGCACTTCGTCCGCAAGTGTCGGGCCGGCGCCGAGTTCGCGGTCACCCAGATGTTCTTCGACGCCGACGACTACCTGCGGCTGCGTGACCGGGTCGCCGCCGCCGGCTGCGACACGCCGATCCTCGCCGGGGTGATGCCGGTGACCCAGATCGGCACCATCGAGCGGTCGGTGCAGCTGTCCGGCGCGCCGTTCCCCCGGGCCCTGGCCGAACGGTTCGAGCGGGTGGCCGACGACCCCGCGGCGGTGCACCGGCTCGGCGTCGAGCAGGCCGGCGAGATGTGCGCCAGGCTGCTGGACGAGGGTGTGCCGGGCATCCACTTCATCACCCTCAACCGGTCGACCGCCACCCGTGAGGTCTGGCAGCGGCTGCGGGCCGACGCCCGGGTGTGACCACCCGCCGGACGACACCCGCGCCGCCCTTCTACGGTTGATCCGTGGTGGGCACACAGCTGAACTGGGACCAGTACGCGACCGCGTGGGCGCGGCTGCACGGTGGGTTCGATCCCCGGACCGCGGCGCCGGTGGTGCGCGCCTGGCTCCGCTTCGCCTACCACGTGGGCTACGTGCTGGGCCGGCTACGGGTCGGCCCGACCGCGGTGACCGTGTTCGGCGTGCTGCTCTGCTTCTGCGTACCCCTGCTGGTGGGCCGGGTCGGCGACGGGCCGTTCCTGGGTTCGCTGTTCGTGCTGCTCGCCGCGGTGGCGGACAGCGTGGACGGTGCGGTGGCGGTGGCCACCAACCGCACCACCCGGCTGGGCTACGTCTACGACTCGGTCGCCGACCGGCTCGGCGAGGTGGCGTGGCTGATCGCGTTCTGGCTGCTCGGCGCGCCGGGCGCGCTGGTCGCGGCGGCCGGCGGTCTGTCCTGGTTGCACGAGTACGTGCGGGCCCGGGCGGTGTCCGCCGGGATGCGGGAGATCGGCGCGGTGACCGTGGGGGAGCGGCCCACCCGGGTCTGCGTGGCCCTGGTCGGTCTGCTGGTCGCCGGGCTCACCGGGTTGATCGACGCCGACCTGACCGCCGGCACCATCACCATGGCCACCACGGTGTGGGTACTGCTCGCCGGGTTCGGCCTCGGCCAGTTGCTCTCCGCCGTCCGCCGCGCCCTGGTCGATGCCGGCTAGCCAGCCCGCCCGCCCGTGCGGGCGCAGACGCGCGGCGGGTGGGCGTTAAGAAGGGGCCCTTCCTCTACCCGAGGCGTTAAGAAGGGGCCCTTCCTTACCAGGCCGGGCCGACCGCCTCGGCGACGATCTCCGCGGACATCGTGACCATGGGCAGCCCGCCGCCCGGGTGGCTGGAACCCCCGACCAGCCAGAGCCCGGCCGCCGGACCCCGGTTGGCCGGGCGCAGCAGGCCACCCGCGGTGCCGTAGATCGCCCCGCCCGGCGCGCCGGTGGCCGCGTCCAGGTCGGCCGGGGTGCGGATCTCCCGGAACACCAGCCGGTCCCGCACGTCCACGCCCCGCTCGGCGAGCACGTCGAGGATCCGGTCCGCGTACGCCTCGGCCAGGCCGGGCCGCCGCCAGTCCACGGCGCCGGCGGCGGTGCCGTGCCGGGGCGCGTTGACGAGCACGAACCACGCCTCGTGGCCGTCGGGGCGGACCGTCGGGTCGTCGGCGGCGGTGACGAACACGGTCGGGTCGGGCGCCGGGCGGGCCCGCACCCCGCGACCGGGGTCGCCGAACACGGCGTCGAACTCGGCGTCGTAGTCGCGGGGGAAGAAGACGGTGTGGTGGGCCAGCCCGGAGTCGCCGCGCACGCCGAGCAGCAGCACGAAGCCGGCCAGGCTGCGATCGGTGAGCGCGGCCAGTCGGCGCCGGTCGGGCAGCAGGTCCCGGTAGACGGTGAGCGCGTCCACGTTGGCCACCACCACGTCGGCCGGGACCGGCGTGGCCGACCCGGCCACGCGTACGCCGTGCACCCGGCCCCCGGCGGCGTCGATCCGGGTGACCGCCGTGTCGGTGCGTACCACCACGCCGAGGTCCAGGCAGCGCGACAGCAGCGCGTCGGCGAGCGTGCCCAGCCCGCCACGCAGGTACCAGCCGCCGTACGCCAGTTCGGCGTAGGGGACGGCGACGAGCGCGGCCGGCGCGCGGCGCGGATCGGCGCCGGTGTAGGTGGCGTACCGGTCGAGCAGCATCCGCAGTCGCTCGTCGGACAGGTATGTGCGGCCCAGCCCGCGCAGCGTGCGGCCCGGGCCGATGGCGGCGAGGTCGCCCAGCCGCCAGGCCAGCGCGGCCAGGTCGCGCGGCGAGTCGACGGTGCGGCGCAGGATGTCCCGGTGTGAGGCTGCCCACACCCGGTCGGCCCGGCGCCACAGCCGCTGCCAGTCGGCGGCGGACCGGTCGCCGAACGCGGCGCCGACGCGGGCGGCGAACTCGTCCGGGTCGGCGCAGGAGTCCAGCGTGGGACCGCCGCCCGGGAAGACGTGCCGCACGATCGGGTCCAGCGGGACCAGGTCGAGGTATTCGTCGAGCTTCGCGCCGGTCGCCTCGAACAGGTCGTGGAAGACCTGCGGCAGGGTGACCAGGCTGGGCCCGGTGTCGAAGCGCCACGCCCCCTCCGGGGTGTGGTGGGTGTAGCGGCCGAGCTTGCCGCCGACCGTGCCGGCCCGTTCGAGGACGGTGACCTCGTGCCCGGTGACCGCGAGCCGGGCGGCGGCGGCGAGACCGCCCACGCCGGCGCCGATGACCACGATGCGCGCCATGACGTGCCCCTCCTAGGTGACCGGGCGACCCCGCCAGGTGAGCCGGCGTCGCTTCCGCAGATGGTACGACCGCACGGTCAGCCAACCGAGGACCACGACCGACACGGGGTGGGCCAGCGCGTCGGGCCACGCCCGGCCGCCGGTGGCCCGGGCGCTGACCACGCGTCCCGCGACGCCGCCCAGGTAGGCCAGGAACGCCACCGCGGCCACCGCCGGCGCGCCGGCCAGCAGCGCCCCGACGGTCAGCAGCGGCGGCGCGACGTAGAGCGCGAACAGCAGCGCCAGCACGGCCGCCGCGGCGGTGGGATGCCCGAACGTCGCCCAGAGCGACTTGGTGTAGCCGTCGCGCAGCTGCGGCCAGTCCTCGTACATCCGGCAGGAGGCCAGCCGGGAGCCGTCGGCCAGCGCGATCCGGCCACCCGCCCGTTTCACCGCCCGGGCCAGCTCGATGTCCTCCAGCACCTTGTCGGCCACCGCCGCGTGCCCGCCGGCCCGCAGGTAGCCGGCCCGGTCCACGACCAGGAACTGCCCGCCGGCGGCGGCCAGCGAGGGCCGCCGCGAGCGTTCCATCGCGCGCAGCGGCAGGAACGTCAGCCACAACCACTGCAACAACGGCTGCGCCAGCCGGTCGGCGACCGTCCGCACCACGATCCGGGGGTACGGCGACAGCAGCGCCGCGTCAGCCGCGCGCAACTCGGTCACGGCCGCCGCGACCGCGTACGGGGCGAGCACCACGTCGGCGTCGACGAAGGCCAGCACCGTCGGCTCCGGGTCGGCCCGGGTGGCGAGCTGCCAGCAGGCGTGCGGCTTGCCCAGCCAGCCGGGCGGCGGGGCGACGCCGGTGAGCAGCGTGACCCGGGGATCGTCACCGGCCACCGCACGGACCACGTCGGCGGTGCCGTCGGTCGATCCGTCGTCGAGCACCACGATCCGCAGGTCCGGCACGCCGCGCTGGGCCAGCAGCGCGCGCAGGCACGGGGTGACCCGGTCGGCCTCGTCGCGCAGCGGCAGCAGCACCGCCACCGGCTCGGTCACCTCGGCCTGGCCGGCGGCCGGGCGGCGCAGCCAGGCGAGCGCGTT
>NZ_CADEAU010000401.1 GCF_902825405.1 Micromonospora maritima
GGTGACCCGGCGGTGCCCGTTGCGCCGCGCCGGCTCCGCGCCCGGCTCGGGCACGGTCAGCGGTACGTCGTAGCGCGCGTCACGCCGCTCCTCCGGGCTGTTCACGAACGCTCCTGGACGGTCGAGCGGACCTGCCTGATGCTCTCCAGCACCAACTGCTCCGCGGCGGCGAGCTGGTCCCGGGTCACCACCACGCCACCGTGGTGGGCGCGGATGAAGTCCTCGAAGGCGGCGGCGGTGGAACGGGGGGTGAAGCCGTACTCGCGCTCCAGCCGGCCGGTGTCGACCACCCGGCCGTGCACGAAGAGGTCGACCTGGTCCAGGCCGTAGCGCCCGAAGCCGAGCGTGCGGGCGACCGCGGCCACCCCGGCCAGGCCCGGCTCCAGCACCGGCAGCGCCACCCGGCCGGCCCGGCGGATCGCCTGCGACAGCGACAGCACGCCCGGTCCGGCGACGTTGTAGGTGCCCGGGTGCTCCTCGGCGACCGACCGGTGCAGCACCTCCAGCGCGTCGTCGAAGTGGACGAACTGCAGCCGCGGGTCACGGCCGAAGACGGTGGGCACCACCGGCTGGGAGAAGTAGCGGGTGAGCGTGGTGTCGGCCGCGTACCCGATGAACGGGGCGAAGCGCAGCACGGTGGCGGTGACGTCCGGCCGGCGGCGGCGGAACCCCCGCACGTACCCCTCGATGTCGAGGATGTCGCGGCCGAACCCGCCGCGCGGCACCTCGCGCGGCTCGGTCTCCTCGGTGAAGACGGCCGGGTCGCGGAACGACACCCCGTACGCGGCGGTCGACGAGCGGACCACGAGCTTGCGCAGCCGGGGTGCCCGCTGGCAGGCGGCGAGCAGCTGCATGGTGCCGATGACGTTCTGTTCCTTCATCCCCGTCCGGCCGCCGAGCTGCGGGTCGGGTGCGGAGACCAACGCCAGGTGCACCACGGCGTCGACGTCGAGGTCGGCGAGGAGACCGCCGAGCGAGTCGAGGTCGATGCGAACCCGCTCGACGTCGGAGAGGAGGTCGGTCAGCTCGGGGTTCGGCGGGGCGGGGTCGACGCCGATGACGCGTTCGATGCGCGGATCGGCGGCGAGCCGGGCGGCGACGTTCGCGCCGAGGTAGCGGCCGACTCCGGTGACGACGACGACCCCCGGAGCACCGGAGGTGCCACCGGGGGTCATGTCGTGCGCCTTGCGCGGCAGGCGGGATCGAGCCGGGACGTCCGCGGCCTGATCACCTGAGCCTCCGAGGGTCGACAGTTGGCAAGTGGTGCCGGATGCCGGGCCAGGGCCCGGCCCCGGTCACTTGCCGAGACGGCGACGCTGGACGCGGGTCTTGCGCAGCAGCTTGCGGTGCTTCTTCTTAGCCATGCGCTTGCGGCGCTTCTTGACCACCGAGCCCATACGACAGCCTTTCGATGCAACGTGCGGGGCGGACCGGGAGGCGCCACCACCGGTGGCACCGTGCCCGCTTCGGACAGCGGACCGGACCAGCGTGGTGGGCAGGGCACACCAGGGTGCGGTCACGGTCGTGCTCCAGGGTAGCCGGAGAGCGTCAGCAGGACCAACGCGCCCCCGTCGATGCCCCTTTTCGTCGCACTCGGCGGACCGGCCGACGAGAGGTCAGGCGGACTCCTGGAACGCGCCCCGGAGGTATTCGTGCACGGCGTGCTCGGGCACCCGGAACGACCGGCCGACCCGCACCGCGGTCAGCTCACCGCTGTGCACGAGGCGGTAGACGGTCATCTTGGAGACCCGCATGACCGTCGCCACCTCGGCGACGGTCAGGAACCTGACATCCGACAGCCGTGCGTCGGACTGCGACCCGGCCATGGCTCACCGACCCATTCCCGTGCCCGGCGCGTGTCACCGGGCAGGTGCTCCCGCCTCGACGAGCGACGCGCGTGTAACCAGTACGGTAGCGGGGCGGCTGTGACCAGCGCGATCCCTTCTCTCGTTTGATCATGGCGGGACGGCCGTTCACCCGGTGTCCACCAGGGCTTTTTCGCCCGGACGGGTGGCTCGTCCCGTTCCCGTCCGCGGGACCGGCGGCGGCTACTCGGCGCGCAGCGCCACCACCGGGTCGAGCCGGCCGGCCCGCTGCGCCGGCACCACGCCGAACACGATGCCCACCGCGGCCGAGACGCCGAAGGCGAGCGCCAGCGACCACCAGGTGATCGCGGCCGGGATCGGCGAGAACGCGTCGACCAGCAGCGCGGTGCCGACGCCGAGCGCCATCCCGGTCAGACCGCCGATCGAGGTGAGCAGCACCGCCTCCAGCAGGAACTGCACGCCGATGTCCCGGGGGCGGGCGCCGACCGCCTTGCGCAGGCCGATCTCGCGGGTGCGTTCGCGTACCGAGACCAGCATGATGTTCGAGACGCCGACGCCGCCGACCAGCAGCGAGATGCCGGCGATGGCGGCCAGGACGCCGGTGAGCACGCCCAGGATGTCGCCGAGCACGCCCAGGATCTGCTGCTGGGTGACGGCGCTGAACTCGGTGTCCGGGTGCCGGCGGGACAGCTCCGCCACGATCCGCTCGCCGAGCTGGTCGATCCGCTCCCGGTCCGGCGCCTTGACCGCGATGCCGTCGATCCGCTGGGTGCCCCACAGCCGCTGCGCGGCGGTCACCGGCACGTGCACCTCGTCGTCCCGGTCCACGCCGAGGCTCTGCCCCAGCGGCGCGAAGACGCCGATCACCCGGAACCGTACGCCGGCGAGGGTGACCTGCTGGCCGAGCGGGTCCCGCTCGGGGAAGAGCGTCCGGGCCACGGACGCGCCGAGCACCGCCACCCGGCGGCTGGTGTCGACGTCCGCGCCGGTCAGGTAGCGCCCCCGGGACAGCGACCGGGTGAACACCGACGGGGTGGTCTCCAGCACGCCCTGCACGGTGGTGAAGTCGGACCGGTTGCCGGCGCGGGCGGTCGCGCCGGAGGCGACCGTCACGGCCACCCGGCCGGGGTCGCCGACCACCCGGGAGACGGCGTCGACGTCCTTGAGGTCCAACGGCGACACCACGGGTGCGGTGCCCACCTCGATCTTTCCGGGCACCACCAGGAGCAGGTTCGAGCCGAGCCCTTCGACCTGCTGTTCCACCTGCTGCTTGGTGCCGGTGCCGATGGCCACCAGGATCACCACCGAGGCGACCCCGATGATCACGCCGAGCATGGTCAGCAGGCTGCGCATCCGGTTGGCCCGCAGCGCGTCCAGCGCCACCCGCCACGCCTCGGCCACCCTCATCCGGCACCCCCGGCGCCGGTACGCGGAAGGCGCCCGGTGGCTCCGGCGGCGCCACCGGAGCCACCGGGCGGGTGCCCCGGACCGCTTCCGGACGCGGACCGGGGCTCCGCGCTGGGAGCGGGGTCCAGTGTCGCAGGTGCGCCGGACCCGGCCGACCCCGGTCGATCATGACGGGTGTCGGAGCGGATCAGCCCGTCCCGGACGGCGATCCGGCGGTGCGCCCGGGCGGCCACCTCCTGGTCGTGCGTGACCATCACCAGCGCCACCCCGGACTCGGCGTTCAACCGCTCCAGCAGCTCCAGCACCGCCTCCCCGGTGGCGCTGTCCAGGTTGCCGGTGGGCTCGTCGGCGAGCAGCACCGCCGGTTCGGTGACCAGCGCCCGGGCGATCGCCACCCGCTGCTGCTCGCCGCCGGAGAGCTGGTTGGGACGGTGGTGCAGCCGGTGCCCGAGCCCGACCCGGCCGAGCATCGCCGCCGCCCGCTCCCGCCGCTGCCGCGCGCCGACGCCCCGGTAGACCAGCGGCAGCGCCACGTTGTCCACCGCGGACGTCCGGGCCAGCAGGTGGAACGCCTGGAAGACGAAGCCGATGGTCTCGTTGCGCAGCGTCGCCAGCTCCGGGGCGGTCAGCGAGGCCACGTCCCGGCCACCGATCACCAGACGACCGCCGGTCGGCCGGTCCAGCCCGCCGAGCAGGTGCATCAGCGTGGACTTGCCGGAACCGGACGGGCCGATCACCGCCACGTACTCACCCTGGTCGATGGTGAGCGAGACGCCGCGCAGCGCGGACACCGACACCCCGTCCAGCTCGTAGGTGCGCGAGACGTCGACCGCCTCGACCGCGGCGACGGTCACGGCAGTTCCTGGCCGTCGCGCACCTGGTCGGCGCCGCGCACCACCACCCGGTCGCCGGCCCGCACCCCGTCGACGATCTGCACCAGGTCCTGGCCCTGCACGCCGACCGTCACCGGGACCCGGTCCGCCCGGCCGTCGCGCAGCACCCAGACCGCGTCCCGCCCGTCGGCGGAGAACACCGCCGAGGCCGGTACGGCCACCGCGTCGGCGGCCTCCCGCACGCGCAGCCGGACCACCGCGTTCATGCCGGGGCGGGGCGCCGGTGCGGCCTCCGTCTCGCCGAGCCGGCCGGTGCCCAGGTCGAGCCGGACCCGGTAGGTGACACCGCCCCGGGCCGAACTGGTGGGCAGCACGTCGACGGACCGCACCGTGGCCTCGTACGTCGCGCCGGTCACCGCGTCCAGCTCGACCGTGGCCGGCACCCCGGCCCGGACCAGCAGCACGTCGGTCTCGTCCACCTCGGCGAGCAGGCCGAGCCGTCCGGTGTCCACCACCGTGAGGACCGGAGTGCCGGCGGTGACCCGACCACCGGCCGGCACCGCGTCGTCGACCCCGGCCGGCGGGCCGCCCTGACCGGCCCCACCCAACGCCGACGGGTCCAGCCCGGGCACCGCCGCACCCCCGGCCGCGCCGAGCAGCCCGGCAAGGTCGGTGGGCGTAGCCGCCCGGGTGCCACCCGGCTGCACCACCCCGCGCACTACCTGGGCGAGGTCGACGGGCCGCTCACCGGGCGCTCGGAGAAGCTGCAACTCCTCGACGACCTGCTGGGCACCGTCCTGGCCG
>NZ_CADEAU010000402.1 GCF_902825405.1 Micromonospora maritima
ACCGGGTGTACGCCAGCCGCAGCCGCCCGCCCCGGCCGCGTACCAGGTCCTGGATGCGGGCGGTCGCGGCGTCCACGTCGGCGAGCATCCGGGCGGCCTCGTCGGCGACCCGGGCGCCCACCTCGGTCAGCGTGCAGCCCCGGCTGGTGCGGTGCGCCAGCGGCACGCCGAGCTGCCGCTCCAGGGCGCGGATCTGCTGGCTGAGCGCGGGTTGGGCGATGCGCAGGCGGGCCGCCGCGCGGGTGAAGTGCAGTTCCTCGGCGAGCACCACGAAGGAACGCAACCGGCGCAGGTCCGACCATGCGCCCGGGGTATCCGCCACGCCGTCATCATAAGTGCCGCTTATCGCCGGCTCCCCGATCCGTCTTGGACCTGACGCCCGTCGGGCGGCCACCATCGGCGCAACACCCACGGTACGGACGACGGGAGCGGACGATGACGGCAGCGGACGTGGTGGTGGTCGGCGGCGGGGTGATCGGGATGACGACGGCGGTCACCCTCCAGCGGCGGGGCGCCCGGGTCACCGTGCTGACCGCGCACGACCCGGCGGACCTCGTGTCCACGGTGGCCGCCGCGGTCTGGTACCCGAGCCACACCGACGAGGATCCCCGGGTGCTGCGGTGGGCCCGGGACACCCACGCCGCGTTGCGTCGCCAGGCGGCCGACGGCGTGCCGGGGGTGGTCGACCGGCCCACCCGGATGTGGCTGCGCCGCCCGTACCACGGGCCGCCGTGGTGGGCGGACGCCTGCGGCGACCTGGTGGCCGAGCCGGCGCGGCCCCCGTACACCGCGTTGCTGCGCTTCACCGCACCGACGGTGGAGATGAACCGCTACCTGACCTGGCTGCACCGGCAGGTGGAGAACGGTGGCGGGCGGGTCGTCCGCCGCGCGGTGGGGGCGCTCGCCGAGGCGTACCAGGTCGCACCGGTCGTGGTCAACGCGACAGGCCTGGCCGCCGGCCGGCTCGCCGACGACCCGGCGGTCCATCCGGCCCGCGGGCACGTCCTGCTGGTGGCGAACCCCGGCCTGACCGTCTCGGTACGCGACGAGGACGACCCGGCCGGCGTCACCTACGTGCACCCGCGCCGCCACGACGTGGTGCTCGGCGGCACCTACGAACCGGGGGTGGGGCACACCCGGCCCGACCCGGAGGCGGCGGCGGCGATCCGGCGCCGGTGCGTGGCGCTGGTGCCCCAACTGGCCGACGCGCCGGTGCTGGGGGAGCGGATCGGGCTGCGCCCGGTGCGGCACGGCGGGCCACGGGTCGAGGTCGACCCGGCGCACGGGCGGCTGGTGCACGCGTACGGGCACGGCGGGGCGGGGGTCACGCTGTCCTGGGGGTGCGCGGCCGAGGTGGCGGACCTGGCCCTGAGCGTCTGACCAAGCGGTGGCGCCGAGACGGGTGGCGGGCCACCGCGGACCGCGAGCGGACGCTAACCTCGGCCGGTGCTCGCCCGCCGTGCCGCCCTGGCCGCCATCGCCGCCCTGACGACCGTCCACATCGCGTACACGGTCGTCGCGCTCTCGAACTACAGCTTCCGGATCGGCCTGGTCACCCACGACGGCGCCGGCTTCGTGGCGGAGCTGCTCAACCACCTGGTGCCACTGCGTGAGCTGCTGCCCGCCATGGTCGGCCTGCTGCTGCTCACGCTGCTCGTCACGGTCGCCGCCGTCGGCACGTGGGCCGTCCGCCGGCCGGCCCGGACCGCCGAGGGTCGGTCGCCCGCGCCCGGGTGGACGGCCGCTGTCGCCGCGGTGCTCCTCAACCCGCTCGCGGTCGTGTGGTACGGGTTCACCTCGTCGAACGGTGCCGACCACATGCGTACCGTGCAGCCGGTGACCGTCCTGCTGATGGTCGCCGCCTGCGCGGTCACCGTCGTCGCCCTGGTGAACCTCGCCCGCACCGTCCGCCGGCCCGCCACGACGGTGCCCGGGTCGAGGCGACCGGACCCGGCCCGACGGTGGTGACGTCGGCGCCGGTGGGTGCTCACCGTTCGAGAACGGTGAGCCACTGCGCGGCGCGTGGACGGTAGCCGTGCCGCTCGAAGAGCCCGCGTACGATCGCCGGCACGTGCCCGGCACCGTAGACGACCGCCACGTCGATGCGTTGCGCCGACCGGGTACGGATCAGCTCGGACAACGCGGCGAGCAGCCGCTCGTCGCGTTCGCCGCCGAACGCGCGCTCGGCGTGCTCGGTGAACTCGTGGTCGGCGTACCGCTCGTCGGTGGGCGACGGCAGGTCACTCATCTCGATCTCGGGCGAGAGCAGCCGCCTGGTGCCGCCGAAGAACTGGATCACGGTCACGACCGGGATCATCAGCCACATCTGGAGGCGGTAGCGCAGCGGCATCGCCCGCCAGCCCCGGGCGAACTCCGTCGCCGTCACGTCCGGGTGGAGCACCTCGACGCCGAGAGACGCGTACGGAATGGGATCGGTCACCAGGCCGGAGCGCCGGTTGGCCGGCATGGCCCGGTAGGTGAGAGTCAATGCCGAGCCGAGAACCGACCGGCCGCTGACGCCCTCGACGACGAGCAGGTCGCACTCGCGGAGCCGCTCCGTCACCGCCGCGTAGAACCCCGGGCTCGCCACGTGGAGCATCGGGAACACCAGGAACTGCAACTGGCTGCCGGGACGGCGTAGGCGGAGTACGGCGGACCGGGTGCCGATGACGCTGTGTTCGATGATCTGCATGCCTGCCCCCGTGGCGTCGGCTGCTGTTGTCGGCAGGGTAGGGACGTCGGGCAACCCGTCGTGGGTGCGGGCGGGCGGCGGCGCGGCGTCGACCGGTCAGGAATCGAGAAGCTCTGGGCGGGGGCGCGGACCTCGCGTCTCCGGCAGAGGCGTCCCCGCCGGGAGGCCACCGGCGAGAGGCCACCGACCCGTGGACACGGGCACTGACCTGGGGGATTACCGGGGCCGGTCAGCGGGCATCACGGCCTGATGGACCAGAAGGTGATGGTGTTCGCCCCGGCCCCGTTGTTGACCGTGACCATCGAGCAGCAGGCCGGCGCGACCGAGCTGCACCTGCACCCGGGTGGGCAGGGGGTGTGGCAGACCCGGATGATCGCGGCGCTCGGCGTGCCGGTGACGATGTGCGTCGGTCTCGGCGGCGAGGTCGGCGACGCGGTCCGCAAGCTGCTCGACGACGAGGACGTGACGGTCCGCGTGGTGCGGCGGGAGTCGGGGACCGGCTGGTACGTGCACGACCGGCGCGACGGCGAGCGGACCGAGATCGCCGAGCATCCGGGCGCGCCGATGGTGCGCCACGACATCGACGAGCTGTACACCGTGACGCTGACCGAAGGGCTCCGCGCCCCGGTCAGCGTGCTCAGCGGTCCCGCCGACCCGCAGGTGGTGGACCCGGACATCTACCGCCGGCTCGCCGCCGACCTGAGCGCCAACGGTGGGACCGTGGTGGCGGACCTGTCCGGCCCGTACCTGGAGGCGGTGCTCGGCGGCGGCGTGACCGTGCTCAAGGTCAGCCACGAGGAACTGCTCGACGACGGGCTGGCCGAGGACGACGGTGTCGAGGCGCTGTGCGACGCCGGCCGCCGGTGCCAGGAGCGGGGCGCGAAGTTCGTCTTGATCAGTCGGGCCGGGGAACCCGCGCTGGCACTGCTCGACGGCGGTGAGGCGCTGCTGGTGCACGCGCCGCCGCTGGAGCTGGCCGACCACCGGGGCGCCGGCGACTCGATGACCGCGGGCGTGGCCGCGGTGCTGGCCCGGGGCGGTGACATGCGCGAGGCGTTGCACATCGGGGCCGCCGCCGGGGCGCTCAACGTGACCCGCCACGGGTTGGGCACCGGCCGGGCCGAGGCGGTACGGGAACTCGCCGGCCGGGTCCGGTTGACCCCGTTGGAGGGCGGCGACGATGACCGGTGACCGGCCGGCCCGGGTGCTGGTGACCAACGACGACGGCGTGCACGCCCCCGGTATCCGGGCGCTGGCCCGGGCCGCCCACGAGCGCGGGCTCGACGTGGTGGTCGCCGCGCCGCGGCACGAGGCGAGCGGGATGAGCGCGGCGCTGTCCGCGGTCACCGACGACGGGCGGCTGGTGTTCGGCGAGACCGAGCTGGACGGGCTGCCCGACGTGCCGGCGTACGCGGTGGCCGCGTCCCCGGCGTACATCGCGGTGCTGGCCGGGCTCGGCGTGTTCGGGCCGGCCCCGGACGTGCTGCTGTCCGGCATCAACCGGGGCGCCAACGCGGGCCACGCGATCCTGCACTCGGGCACCGTCGGCGCGGCGCTGACCGCAGGCAACAGCGGCATCCGGGCGTTGGCCGTCTCCCTGGACGTGCTCACCCCGGCGGCGGCGAGCGCGGGCAGCGGCGGCGCGGCGATCGCGGTGCTCGACACCGTGGACGACGAGGCCCGGCACTGGTCCACCGCCGCCGAGCTGGCCGCCACGCTGCTGCCCTGGCTGCTCGACGCCGACCCGGGCACGGTGCTCAACCTGAACGTGCCCGACCTGCCGGCCGACCAGGTGGCCGGGTTGCGGCAGGCGACGCTGGCCCCGTTCGGCCAGGTGCAGGTGTCCGTCGCCGAGCGTGGCGAGGGTTTCGTGCGCACGGCGGTGGAGGAGAACGCGGTGCGGGCCGTGCCCGGCACCGACCTGGCGTGGCTGGCCGACGGCTACGCCGCGGTGACCGCCGTGCGGGCGCTCGGCGACCTGCCCGAGGTGGAACTGCCGATCGAGACGTGAACGGCCCCGCCACCGTCGACAGGTGGCGGGGCCCAGGGGTCGGTCACTGGCCGGCGGCCCGCTCGCGGTCGGCCTCGGCGTCGGCGGCACCGACGGGCGTGCCGTCGCTGTCCCGGGTGGCCGCGGACAGGTCCACGTCG
>NZ_CADEAU010000403.1 GCF_902825405.1 Micromonospora maritima
CGCGCGGGCCGCCCCGCCAGGCTCACGCAGCATCGACCCGACCCGCTGCGTGGCCAGCGCGGCGCCGGCGCGGAGCTGGTCGTCGGTCCGGTCCAGCAGGTAGGCCCGCAGGCCGGCGGCGCTCACCACGCCGGCCACCAGCAGCGCCACGGCGGTCAGCGCCACCATGCCGGCGAGCAGGCCGTGCCGCAGCGGCAGCCGGTTCATCCGCCGGCTCGCAGCGCGTAGCCGAATCCGCGCTGGGTGACGATCAGCGGCGGTCCGAGCGGGTCGAGCTTGCGGCGCAGGTAGCCGACGTAGGTGTCGACCACGTTCGAGGCGCCCCCGAAGTCGTAGCTCCACACCGCCTCGAGGATCTGGGTGCGCGACAGCACCCGACCGGGATTGAGCATCAGGTAGCGCAGCAGCTTGAACTCCGTCGGCGAGAGCGCGAGCAACTGCCCGCCCCGACGGACCTGGCAGGTCTCCTCGTCCAGTTCCAGGTCGGCGTAGCGGAGCAGGCCGGCGGCGTCCCCGGCGTCGGGACCGATCCGCCGCAGCACCGCCCGGACCCGGGCGACCAGCTCGTCGACCGAGAACGGCTTGGTCACGTAGTCGTCGCCACCCCACGTCAGCCCGGCGATCTTGTCCCGGGGCGCGTCGCGGGCGGTGAGGAAGACGATGCCGAACCGGTGCCCCGCGGCGCGCAGCCTCCGGCAGAGCGCGAACCCGTCGCCGTCGGGCAGCAGCACGTCCAGCACCACCAGGTGCGGTGACCGCTCGGCGGCCAGCCGCTCGGCGTCGCCGGCGGTGCCGGCGGCGACCACCTCGAACCCGTGGAACCGCAGCACCGTCGCCACCATGTCGACGATGTTCGGCTCGTCGTCGACCACCAGGACCGTCGTTGCCATCGGGGCCAGCACAGCACAGTCCGATGAGAGTTCGATGAGAATACAGTGCTCGCTTATATAAGGCTCTCCTGATATAAAGAGGTCGTGCACGCCTTCGACGTTCTCGGCGACCCGGTCCGCCGCCGCATCCTGGAGCTGCTCGCCGCCGGCGAGCAGCCAGCCGGCGCACTGGGCGAGACCGTGCGGCGCGAGTTCGGCATCAGCCAGCCCGCCGTCTCGCAGCACCTCAAGGTGCTGCGCGAGCACGGGTTCACCACCGTGCGCGCCGTGGGAACCCGCCGGCTCTACGCGGTCGACCCCGGCCCGCTGCGCGAGATCGACGCGTGGCTGGCCGGCTTCCGCCGGTTCTGGGCGCCGCCGCTGGCCGCGCTCGCCACCGAACTGGCCCGGGGCCGCCGCGAACGCCGATTGCGCGGTAACGAACCCGACGACGAGAGGACCAACCCATGATCGACGTGACCGGGCAGATCAGCGCCGTCGAGCGCCGCATCGGCGACCGGACGCTCCCGGCCGGGCAGGCGCGGGTGCTCACCATCGCGCAGACGTACGACGCAACGGTCGCCGACGTCTTCGACGCCTGCACCAACCCGGAGCGGATTCCCCGCTGGTTCCTGCCGGTCTCCGGCGACCTGCGCCTCGGCGGCCGCTACCAGCTGGAGGGCAACGCCGGCGGCACCGTCGAGCGCTGCGACCCGCCGCACGGCTTCGCCGCCACCTGGGAGTTCGGCGGGGAGGTCAGCTGGATCGAGGTGCGGCTGCGCGAGGCCGGGCCGGGGCGTACCCGCTTCGAGCTGGAACACCTGGCACACGTCGACGACCAGCGGTGGGCCGAGTACGGTCCCGGCGCGGTCGGCATCGGCTGGGACCTGGCGCTGGTCGGTCTGGCCTCGCACTTCGCCGCCGACGGCACGGGCGTCGACCCGGCCGCCGCGGCCGAGTGGATGGCCTCACCGGACGGGCTCCGCTTCGTCACCGAGTCCGGCGCGAGGTGGACGACGGCGAGCGTCGATGCCGGCACGCCGGCAGACCAGGCACACGCGGCGGGCGAGCGGGTGACGGCCTTCTACACCGGCACCCCCACCTCCTGACGCTCCCCGTCGTCGCTCGTCGACGTCGCGGTCCGGAGTCCTCGAGATCTTGGTACGAAAGGGCCCCCAGAGGGGCCGATTCCTTCCAAGATCTCTTCGCTTCTCGCCGTGCGGACGCGCTTCTCCAACGGCAGGACATCGTGGGTCGTCTCGGCGGAGACGCGGGTGATCGGCGTGGACGACGGGTCGCCGTCGCGGGAGAAAAGCGGCGGTGGGATGTCGGTGGGGTGGGGCAGACTGCCGGGCATGCCGATCCGTTCCGTCGCCGACCTGACCGCCGCGCTCGACAACGGGGAGACGTTTACGTATCTGCACTTCTGGGGTCACCGGCCGCAGCGCGACGGCAGCGTCGGTGCCGGCTGCCTGAGCCAGTGGTGGCCGGCGGCGTTCACCGTGGACGGTCGGGAGTACGCGACCGCCGAGCACTGGATGATGTGGCACAAGGCCACGCTCTTCGGCGACCACGAGATCGCCGAGCGGGTGCTGACGGCCACGCACCCGCACCGGGCCAAGGCGCTCGGCCGGCAGGTCCGCGGCTTCGACGAGGCCACTTGGACGGCCCGCCGCTACGACATCGTGGTGGCCGGCAGCGTGGCCAAGTTCGGGCAGCACGAGGAGCTGCGGCGGTTCCTGCTCGGCACCGGCGGCCGGGTCCTCGTCGAGGCCAGCCCGACGGACCGGATCTGGGGCATCGGCCTGGCCGCCGGCGATCCGCGCGCGGGTCATCCGGCCACCTGGCGGGGTGACAACCTGCTCGGCTTCGCCCTGATGGAGGCGCGCGACGCGCTCGCGCGCCCGATCAGCCGAGCGTCCGATCGGCCGGCCGGGTAACGTGCTGCGGCGTGACCGCGTACTCCCACTGCTCCTTCTGCGGCGCGGCCTATCCGGAGCACGCCGGCTGGCCGCGTGTCTGTCCGACCTGCGGCGAGACGGTGTGGCGCAACCCGCTGCCCGTCGCGGTGGCGGTGCTGCCGGTCCGCACCCCCGAAGGGCTCGGCGTGGTGGCCGTACGGCGGGACATCGAGCCGGCGCGCGGGCAACTCGCCCTCCCCGGCGGCTTCGTCGAGTACGGCGAGGAGTGGTCCGAGGCGCTGGTCCGCGAGTTGCGCGAGGAGACCGGGCTGCTCGCCGAGGCCGACGAGGCGCGGCTGTTCGCGGTGCACGGCGCGCCGGCCGGCGGCACCATGATGGTCTTCGGCGTGCTGCCCGAGCGGCCGGCCGGCGACCTGCCGCCGTCGGCGCCCACCGAGGAGGCGACCGAGTGGCTGGTGCTCACCGAGCCGGTCGAGCTGGCCTTCTCCACGCACACCCGGGTGCTCGCCGACTTCCTCGCCGGGCAACGGTCGGACTGATTCCGACCTCGGGCGACCGGACGCAAACTCCTATTGCTTGAATAGGAAAGGCAGCGTCGCCCAGCCCGGAGGTCACCCGTGAGCCGTTCCCCGTCACCCGCCGAAGCCGTCCACGACGCCGAACGGAGCCGGCAGTGGCTCACCGGGCAGGCGCACGGCGCGGGCGTCGACCGCGCGCGGCTGCTGGAGCTGGGTGCCGCCATGGCCGCGGTGACCGCCGCCGCCGCGGAGCGCGAGCCGGTCGCGGTGGCGCCGGCCCCGGTCGGCGTCGACCCGGGTAGGCCGATCGCCAAGCCGCTGCCGGCGGCGCTGCTGCGCCCGCTGGACACCAACGCCGAGATGCGCTGGTCGGCGATGGCCGGCCAGGGGTACGTGGTGCCGAACGACAGGTTCTTCGTCCGCAACCACACCGTCACTCCCCACCTCGACCCGACGACCTGGCGGCTGCACCTGTTCGGCGACGGCCTGCGCGGCGCGCCCACCCGGGACGCCCCGGTCGAGTTCGGTCTCGACGACCTGCGCCGGCTGCCCGCCGAGGAGGGTGCCGCGCTGCTGGAGTGCGCGGGCAACGGGCGACGCTTCTTCGCCGAGCAGCAGGACGAACCGGCCCCCGGCGTGGCCTGGGGGCTGGGCGGCGTCGGCGTGGCCCGGTGGCGCGGCGTACGGCTGGGCACGGTGCTGCGACTGGCCGGGCTGCGCGACGAGGCGGTCGACGTGATGCCCGAGGGCCTCGACCCGCACTACGTCACGGGCGGGGTCGACCTCGGGCCGGTGCGCCGGCCGCTGCCGGTGGCCAAGGCCCTCGACGACGTGCTGCTGGCGTACGAGATGAACGGCGAGCCGCTGCCGGCCGACCACGGGTTCCCGGTGCGGGTGGTGGTGCCCGGCTGGATCGGCATCTCCTCGATCAAGTGGGTGGGACCGGTCGAGGTCTCCACCACCCCCCTGTTCTCCCCCTGGAACACCCAGTTCTACCGGCTGTTCGGGCCCGGGCACCCGACCGAGGGCACGGTGCTCGGCGCGCAGCCGGTGAAGAGCGCGTTCGAGCTGGCCTGGGACGCCCGCCTCCCCGCCGGCGAGGACGTGCTGCTGTGCGGCCGGTCCTGGTCCGGCAACGGGCCGATCGAGCGGGTCGAGGTGGACACCGGCGACGGGTGGCGCGCCGCCGACCTGGTCGCGGCCGACCGGGGCGGCCCCTGGCAGCGCTGGACCGCGTGCTGGCGTACCCCGGCCGCCGGCCGGCACGTGCTGCGCGCCCGCGCCACCGACCGCTCCGGGGCCGGTCAGCCCGACCGGGCCGCCCCGAACGATCTCGCGTACCTGTTCGACGCCGTGGTGACGCACCCGGTCACGGTCGGTTGACCGTCAGGTAGCCCGGCGGGACCGTGTCGGTGAGCCACACCCCGTTCGCCGAGCGGTAGAAGAGATGGCCGTGCGCGGCCATGGCCGCGGCGTCGACCGCGAGCACGACCACCGCGCCGCCCCGGCGCGCGCCGACCC
>NZ_CADEAU010000404.1 GCF_902825405.1 Micromonospora maritima
GCTCGTCGGCGGGAGCGGCCGGCGGCACGGTCGGCGGCAGCGTGCTCTGCGGCGCCACCCGGGGGCCGCGGGCCGGGCCGCGGCTGAGCGTGGCGTCGAGGCGGTCCAGGTTCTTGCTGGCGGTGGAGGCGAGCTGCCAGGGCACGCTCGTCACCATCACGCCCGGCTCGAACAGCAGCCGACCCTTGAGCCGCAGCGCGCTCTGGTTGTGCAGCAGGTTCTCCCACCAGCGCCCGACCACGTACTCGGGGATGAAGACGGTGACCACGTCCCGGGGCGACTCGCGGCGGACCGAGGCGACGAAGTTGAGGATCGGCCGGGTGATCTCCCGGTACGGGGAGTCGATCACGGTCAGCGGCACCGGCAGTTCCCGTCGCTCCCAGTCGGCCTGGAGGTCCCGGGTGTCCTTGTCGTCCACGTTGACGGTCACCGCGGTCAGCGTGTCCGGCCGGGTCGCCCGGGCGTACGCGACGGCCCGCAGCGTCGGCTGGTGCAGCTTGCTGACCAGCACGATGGCGTGGTTGCGGGCGGGCAGCACGGCCCGCTGCTCGGTCGGCTCCAGTTCGGCCGCGACCCGGTCGTAGTGCCGGCGGATGGCGAGCATGACCACGTACATCACCGCCATGGCGACGATCGCGATCCACGCGCCGAGCAGGAACTTGGTGACCAGCACGATGATCAGCACGATGCCGGTCATGGCCATGCCGAACGTGTTGATCGCCCGGGAGCGGATCATCCGCCGCCGGGCCTGGAGATCGCGCTCGGTGCGCAGGTGCCGGTTCCAGTGCCGGATCATGCCGGCCTGGGAGAGCGTGAACGAGACGAAGACGCCGACGATGTAGAGCTGGATGAGCCGGGTCACCTCGGCCTGGAAGCCGACGATCAGCACCACCGCGAAGACGGCGAGGAAGACGATGCCGTTGGAGAACGCCAGCCGGTCGCCCCGGGTGTGCAGCTGGCGGGGAAGGTAGCGGTCCTGGGCCAGGATCGAGCCCAACACCGGGAAGCCGTTGAACGCGGTGTTGGCGGCCAGGAACAGGATCAGCGCGGTCATGCCGGCGACCACGTAGAGCAGCACCGAGCCGCTGCCGAAGACGGTTTCGCCGAGCTGCGCGGTGACCGTCTTCTGCACGTAGTCGGCCGGGCCGCCGACGATCTGCGTCGCCGGGTCCTCGACGAACTGCAGGCCGGTCTTGCGGGCCAGCAGGATGATGCCGACCAGCATGCTGACCGCGATGGTGCCGAGCAGCAGCAGCGTGGTCGCCGCGTTCTTGGACTTGGGCGACTTGAACGCCGGTACGCCGTTGGAGATCGCCTCGACGCCGGTGAGCGCGGCGCAGCCGGAGGAGAACGTGCGCAGCAGCAGGAAGACCAGCGCGAATCCGGTCACGCTGTGCTCGGCGTGGATCTCCAGGCCGGCGCTGGGGGCCTGCAGGTCGTCGCCGAGCACGAAGATCCGCACGAACCCGGTCAGCAGCATGCCGCCGATGACGATGACGAAGCCGTAGGTGGGGATCGCGAACGCGGTGCCCGACTCGCGCAGGCCGCGCAGGTTCATCGCGGTGAGCAGCACCACCGCGCTGACCGCGATGAGCACCTTGTGGGTGGCCACGAACGGCACCACCGAGCCGAGGTTGGCCACCCCGGAGGAGACCGACACCGCGACCGTGAGCACGTAGTCGACGAGCAGCGCGCTGGCCACCGCGAGGCCGGCGCGCGGCCCGAGGTTGACCGTGGCCACCTCGTAGTCGCCGCCGCCCGAGGGGTACGCGTGCACGTTCTGCCGGTAGCTCGCCACCACGGTGAGCATCACCACGACGACGGCCAGCGCGATCCACGGCGAGAAGAAGAACGCCGAGGCGCCCGCGATGGAGAGCGTCAGCAGGATCTCATCCGGCGCGTACGCCACGCTGGAGAGCGCGTCGGAGGCGAAGACCGGCAGCGCGATGCGCTTCGGCAGCAGGGTGTGCTGGAGGCGGTCGGACCGGAACGGTCGACCGAGGAGGAGTCGCTTCAGCAGCGAGGTGGGTCGGGCCACAACCGCCAAGCGTACGGCCACCCGGCTCGGGAGGGTGGGGTGGCTGATCACCTCCGCGCGCGCCCGCGCGGTACGGTTCGGTGCCCCGTCGCGGGCGGGGACGTGGCAGGCTCGCAGAGAACGGGTCGGCGGGCGGCACCGTGGGAGGAGCGGACACCGTGCATGTCGTGATCATGGGCTGCGGCCGGGTCGGGTCGACCCTGGCCCACAGCCTGGAGTCCCGGGGGCACTCGGTGGCGGTGATCGACCAGGACGCGGACGCGTTCCGCCGGCTCGGGCCGGACTTCGCGGGCATCACGGTCACCGGCGCCGGCTTCGACGGCGAGGTGCTGCGCCAGGCCGGCATCGAGCGGGCCGACGCGTTCGCCGCGGTCTCCAGCGGCGACAACTCCAACATCATCTCGGCCCGGCTGGCCCGGGAGACGTTCGGCGTGTCCCGGGTCGCGGCCCGCATCTACGACCAGCGCCGCGCCCAGGTCTACGAGCGCCTCGGCATCCCCACCGTGGCGACGGTCCGGTGGACCGCCGACCGGATGCTGCGGCACCTGGTCCCCGAGGGCAACGTGGAGATCTTCCGCGACCCCACCAGCACCGTGTCGATCATCGAGGTGCCGGTGCACAAGGACTGGATCGGCCGGTCGCTGCGGCAGCTGGAGGAGGCCGTCGGCGCGCGGGTGGCCTACCTGATCCGGTTCGGGATCGGCACCCTGCCCACCGCCTCCACCGTGGTGCAGGAGGGCGACCAGGTCTTCATGCTGGTGACCGACGACATCACCGGGTCGGTCACGTCGGTGGCGGCGACGCCGCCGGAAGGGGGGCACTGAGCCATGCGGATCGCCATCGCCGGCGCCGGCAACGTGGGCCGCTCGATCGCCCAGGAGCTGATCGACAACGGCCACCAGGTGATGCTGATCGAGCGGCAGCCCAAGATGCTGCGGCCGGACCGGGTGCCGGCCGCCGACTGGGTGCTCGCCGACGCGTGCGAGCTGGCCAGCCTCGAGGAGGCGAACGTGGCCGGCTGCGACGTGGTGGTGGCGGCCACCGGCGACGACAAGGTCAACCTGGTGGTCTCGCTGCTGGCCAAGACCGAGTTCGCGGTGCCCCGCGTGGTCGCCCGGGTCAACCGGGCGGAGAACGAGTGGCTCTTCACCGAGCAGTGGGGCGTGGACGTCGCGGTCAGCAAGCCGCGGGTGATGGCGGCGCTGGTCGAGGAGGCGGTCACGGTCGGCGACCTGGTCCGGCTGATGACCTTCCGACAGGGCGAGGCGAACCTGGTCGAGATCACGCTGCCGCCGACCGCGCCCTACGTCGGGCAGCCGATCCACGCGGTGCCGCTCCCCCGGGACGCGGCGCTGGTGGCGATCCTGCGCGGCAAGCGGGTGCTGGTGCCCACCCCGGACGACCCGATCGAGGCCGGCGACGAGCTGGTCTTCGTGTGCACGGCCGAGGTGGAGGACGAGGTGCGCGGGGTCGTCCTCGGCCCGGAGAGCACCGAGCGGCACCGCGGTCGCCCCTGACGGGCAGGGCTGCTCAGGCTCCGGGCAGCGGAGCGGGCGTGCCCTCCCGGGTGACCCGGCGCACCACCCAGACCGTGATCAGCAGCAGCAGCGCGTACGGCGGGTAGCCCAGGGCGAGCCGGGCCACGCCGAGCGCGGTGTCCTGGTGGGCCAGGTAGAGCCCGGCCTGCACGCCGACCTTGGCCAGCCACACCACGCCCCAGAGCACGGTGAGCTGGGTGAAGGTGCGCACCAGCCGGGGGTCGTCGCGCCACTCGGAGCGGCCCTTGGCCACCAGCACCGACCAGATCCAGCCGACCAGCGGCTGCCGGATCGCGGCCGAGAGCAGCAGCGCGAGGCCGTAGCCGATGCCGTAGAGGATGCCGGGCAGGTAGAAGTCGCGCTCGTTGCCGGTGCGCCAGGCGATGGCCGCGCCGATGCCGACGCCGAACAGCCCGTTGACCGCGTGCCGCACCGGCCGGCGCTGGACCAGCCGGAGCACGGCGATCAGCAGCGCCACCGCGACCGAGGCGATCACCGCGGGACGCAGCTCGCCCACCACGTTGGCGATCACGAAGACCACCACCGGGATGCTCGACTCCACCAGGCCGCGCCAGCCGCCCAGCTGGTCGGCCATCTGCTCGGCGATGCTGGGCAGCCGCTCGTCGTCCTGCGGGTCGAGCCCCGACGGGGTGCGCTGCTGTCCGGTCGTCACTTCGGCGACTCCAGCTCGTAGTACGGGTTGTAGATCACCTTGCGGTCGTCCCGCACGGCCACCCGGCCGCGGGCGGTGAGGTGCCGGCCCGGCTCGATCCCGGCGATGTGCCGCCGGCCCAGCCAGACCAGGGTGACCACGTCGTTGCCGTCGTAGAGGTCGGCCTCCAGCGTGGGCAGGTTGGTGCGCGGCGTATAGACCACCGTGCGCAGCCGCCCGGCCACCGAGACCACCTGGCCCCGGTTGCACTGGTGGGTCGGCGTGCCGCCGGACTCGGCGCTCTCCCGGCGCAGCTCCTGCGCCTCGATCTCGGCCTCGCTCGCGGTGAGCCGTTGCAGGAGCCGCCGCAGCGACACCCGGCCCTGGTCGGTCGTCATGACCTCCGCGTCACCCTCTCCACCCCGGGGCTCCGCGGGCGGCGGAACCGTCCCGCCAGCGTACGCCCGTCCGGCCGGTCGGCGGGACCGGCGTGGCGCCGCTGGTCCCGCCCGAGGGGCGCGTACGCGACGGGCCCGGTCCCGTCGACCCGCGGGCCGACGGGACCGGGCC
>NZ_CADEAU010000405.1 GCF_902825405.1 Micromonospora maritima
CCAGCTCCGGGGCCGGCGCGGGCGGCGGCTCGGCCGGTGGGGTGGCCGGCCGCCGGCGCAGGAAGCGCGGCGCCCACCAGTTCGCGTCGCCCAGCAGCGTCATCAGCGACGGCAGCACCACCGCCCGGATGATCGTGGCGTCCAGCAGGATCGCCGCCGCCAACCCGATCCCGAGCTGCTTGAAGTCGATCATGCTGAGCGTCGCGAAGATCGAGAAGACGCCGACCATCACGACCGCCGCGCTGGTCACCACCCCGGCCGAGGAGGTGATCCCGTGCGCGACCGCCTCCCGGTTGGGCATCCCGCGGTCGACCGCCTCACGGATCCGGCTGACCACGAAGACGTGGTAGTCCATCGACAACCCGAACAGCACCACGAACAGGAACAGTGGCAGCCAGGTGACGATCGCGTCCATCGAGGTGAAGCCGAGCAGCCCTTCCGCCCACTCGCCCTGGAAGACCAGCACCAGCAGCCCGTACGCGGCACCGGCGGAGAGCAGGTTCAGCAGGATCGAGGTGAGCGCCACCACCACCGACCGGAACGTCCAGGCCATCACCAGGAACGTCAGCGCCAGCACGAACGCCGCGACCACCGGGAGTTTCGCCCAGATGTGGTCGGCGTAGTCCTCGCTGGCGGCCACCCCGCCGCCGACCGCGTACTCCACGCCGGGGATGCCGCCCAGCGCGGCCGGGACCAGGTCGTCGCGCAGCTCGTGCAGGGACCGGGACGCCTCGGCGGACCGGCTGGCGTACGGGGTGGCCACCTCCAGCACCGACACCCGCCGGTCCGCCGACACCCTGATCTCCGGGCCGTCCCCCTCGGCCGGCGCGAAGAGCGGGTCGGTGGCGGTCCGGCCGGCGAGGCCGGTCAGCGCGGCGCGCACCCGGTCGGCCTGGTCGGCGGGCGCCCGCACGGCCACCGTGTGGCTGGTGCCGTTGCTCGGGTACGCGGCCGTGAGCCGGTCGTACGCCTGCATCGCGGCGGTGGTGCGGGGCACGTCCTCCGCGCCCGGGAACTTCAGCTTCATGCCGAGCGCCGGCGCGGCCAGCGCGAGCAGCAGGGCGACCGAGATCAGCAGGGTGGCCACCGGCGCGCGCAGCGCGGGCCGGAGCACCGCCGGCCAGAACCGGGGCGCGGCCGGCTGCCCGTGCCGCCCGGTACGCGGGGCGGTGAGTCGCCACAGCAGCGGCACCCGGGGGCGGTCCACCCAGCGGCCGAGCTTGGCCAGCAGCGCCGGCAGCACGGTCAGCGAGCCGATCACCGCGACCGCCACCACGAGGATGGAGCCGACGGCCAGCGACGAGAAGATCGCGTCCTGGGCCAGCAGCAGGCCGCCCATGGAGATGATCACGGCGGTACCGGAGACCACCACGGCGTGCCCGGAGGTCTCCGCCGCGATCTCCACCGCGTCCAGGCCGGAGCGTCCCTTGGCCCGTTCCTCCCGTTCCCGTCGCACGTAGAACAGCGAGTAGTCCACCCCGACCGCCATGCCGATGAGCAGGATGACACTGGCCGTGGTGTCGGTGGCGGGCACCAGGTGCGAGGCGAGCGTGGAGAGCCCCATCGCGGCGGCCACCGAGGAGAGCGCGAGCAGCACCGGCACACCCGCCGCGATCAGCGCGCCGAACGCGATGATCAGGATTGCCAGGGTCACCGGCAGGCTGAGCAGCTCGGCCCGCTTGAAGTCCTTGCCGAGCGTGTCGTCGAGCGCCTTGTCGATGGACGGGCCGCCGACCTGCTCCACCCGCAGCTGCGGGTGCGCCTCCTGCACCCGCGCGGTGGTGTCCCGCAGCGGCTGCACCCGGTCCCCCGCAGTCTCCGGGTCGCCCGACATGGTGATCGGCACCAGCAACGCGCTGCCGTCCCGCGACGGCAGCGGCGTACCGACCGAGGCCACGCCCTCGACCTGCCGCAACCGGCCGGCGGCGTCCTGCGCGGCGGCCTTGGCGGCGGCCGGGTCGAGCGCCCCCGAGCGGGCCGTGATGAGCACGTTCTCGGTGGCCGGCTGGTGGAACCCGCCGCTGTCCACGATCAGCTCGGCCTGCCCGAACTCGCCGATCGCCTGGTCGGCGTCGGTGGCCTCGTTCAACCCGGCGGCGTTGCCGCCGACGAAGCACACCGCCACGAAGACCACCCACAGCGCGATGGCCCGCCACGGATGCTCCGCACTCCACCGCGCCAACCGCACGGTCACCGGTCGCCTGCCCATATCCGGGTCCCCCTCCAGACGTCGGCCCCGTGCCGACCTCTGGTGACGCTAGGCAGCGGGCGCGGCCCGGACATCGGGGAACGGCCCCGGCTCCTCCCCGATCCCGGCAGGTGGGGCCGCCCGGCCGGAACCGGCCGCGCCGACCGGGGCGGAAAGGGCATTTCAGGGTACGGTCCGGCGCGCCCCCGGGCACCCGCCGGCGATGCACACCGGCGCAACCCCGAGCCGGCTCCGGGTCATCCCCGGAGGCTGCCCCGGGGCCGCGGCTGGCACCGCGGGCAGCTGTAGGAGGAGCGGTTCATGAATCCCTCGCGCCGGATCGGCGCGCCGCAGCGCGGGCAGGGCTCGCCCTCCCGGCCGTACGCGTTCAGCGACCGGTCGAAGTAGCCGCTCTCGCCGTTGACGTTGACGTACAGCTCGTCGAAGCTGGTGCCGCCCTGCTTGATCGCCTCGCCGAGCACGTCCCGCACGTGCCCGAGCAGCCGCAGCGCCGCCGGACGGGTCAGCCCGTCGGCCGGGCGGGTGCCGTGCAGCTTCGCCCGCCACAGCGCCTCGTCGGCGTAGATGTTGCCGACCCCGGAGATCAGCGTCTGGTCGAGCAGCGCCCGCTTGATCTCCGTGCGCTTGCGGCGCAGCGCCGCCACGAACGCCTCGTCGGAGAACTCCGGGTCCATCGGGTCGCGGGCGATGTGCGCGATCTCCGCGGGCAGCTCCGCCCCGCCGGCGGACACGGACAGCCCGCCGAACGTGCGCTGGTCGACGAAGCGCAGCTCCGGACCGTCGTCGGCGAACCGGAAGCGCACCCGCAGGTGCAGCTCGTCGGCCGCGTCGGGCGGTTGCAGCAGCAGCTGCCCGGACATGCCGAGGTGGCCGATCACCGCGTCGCCGCTGTCCAGCGGCAGCCAGAGGTACTTGCCCCGGCGGCGGACGTCGGTGATCGTCCGGCCGGCCAGTACGTCGGCGAAGTGCGCGCCGCCGGGCGCGTGCCGGCGTACCGCGCGGGGGTGGCGCACCTCGACGGCGGCGATCCGGCGGCCGACGACCCACTGGGCCAGCCCCTGCCGGACGGTCTCCACCTCGGGCAGCTCAGGCACGGCCGGCGCCCGCCTCGGCGTCCGCCGGGTCGGTGGCCTCCGCTTCGGCGTCCGCCGGGTCGGTGGCCGCCGCCTCGGCCGCGGCCCGGGCCTCGGCCTGCTCGGTCAGCGTCCGCCAGGCCGACTCGGCGGCCCGCTGCTCGGCCTCCTTCTTGCTGCGGCCCTCGGCCCCGCCGTAGCGGTTGCCGGCCACCACCACCCAGGCGGTGAACGTCTTGAGGTGGTCCGGCCCGGTGCCCTCGATCCGGTACTCCGGCACGCCCAGCCCCAGCGCGGCGGTCAGCTCCTGGAGGCTGGTCTTCCAGTCCAGCGCCGCGCCCCGCCCGGCCGACTCGGCCATCAGCGGGTCGAAGAGGCGGTGGATCACGATGGCCGCGGTGTCCAGGCCGTACTGGAGGTAGATGGCGCCGAGCAGCGCCTCCAGCGTGTCGGCGAGGATGCTCGCCTTGTCCCGCCCGCCGGTGGCCTCCTCGCCCTTGCCGAGCAGCAGGTAGGCGCCCAGCCCGTCCGGGCCCAGGCCGCGCGCCACGTCGGCCAGGGCGCGCATGTTGACCACGCTGGCCCGCAGCTTGGCCAGCTGCCCCTCCGGCAGGTCCGGGTGGTTGTGGAACAGCGCCGTGGTGATCACCACGCCGAGGACCGAGTCGCCCAGGAACTCCAGCCGCTCGTTGGTGGGCAGCCCGCCGTTCTCGTACGCGTACGAGCGGTGGGTCAGCGCGCGCTCCAGCAGGTCCCGGTCGAGCGACACCCCGAAGGCCGTCTCGAGGTGGCCGACGGGAGCACGCCGCCGCTTGTCGTTGGTCATGGTGCTACCTCGGTGTCGTTGCGGTCAGGTGCGGGATCGTGCGGGATCTCGGCGAGCAGGGCCCGGACCGTCCCGGCGGCGTCGCGACGCCAGAGGTGGGCGGCCAGGGCGATGCCCGAGGCGACGTCGTCCGGCCCGGCCGCGCCGTGGCACACCACCACGGTGCCGGCCACCCCGAGCAACGCGGCCGCGCGGGGCGCGCCGCCGTTCGCCGGGGGTCCACCGGCCATCGCGTACGCGCCCTCGATGGCCTTGAGCAGGACGTTGCCGGTGAAGCCGTCGGTGACCACCACGTCGGCGCGGGCACCGAGGGAGATGTCGAAACCCTCGACCAGGCCGATGTAGCGGGCGTCGCAGGGCAGCGGCACGGCGGCGAGCACGGGGTCGGCGGAGCGGCGCAGCCGATCGCCCTTGCCCGCCTCGTGGCCGACGGAGAGCAGCCCCACCCGGGGCGCGATGACGGCGTGGGCCACGGCCGCGTACGCGGCGCCGAGGACGGCGTGCCGGGCCAGCGTGGCGGGGCCGGGTTCGAGGGAGCCACCGACGTCCAGCAGCACCACCGGGCCCTCGACGGCGGGGATCGTGGCGACCAGCGCGGGTCGGCGTACCCCGGTCCAGCGACCGAGGCCGAGCGCGGCGGCCGTGACGGTGGCGCCGGTGGAGCCGGCGGAGAGATCGGAAGAGCG
>NZ_CADEAU010000406.1 GCF_902825405.1 Micromonospora maritima
GGGTCGGCCTGCCCGCTGGGGTGGAACGCGCGCGCCCGCGCCGGTGTGCCGCGCACGGCGAGCGCGAGCAGCCCGGCGGCGCAGGTGACGCACTCGACCAGCTCGTCCGGCCCCGCGTCGGCCTCCACCACGGCGGCGAGCCGCACGTAGCGGTCGGCGGGGCGGGAGACGACCTGGGCCGCGTACGACAGCAACGTGTCGGCCAGGTGCTCGACGGTCTGCCGGCAGGTCCACTCCAACCCGCCGGCCGGGCGGGACCAGTCGGCGCCGGTCACCGACCCGAGCGTCGCGGCCACCACGGCCGCCGCCCGGTCGAGGTCGTCCGCCGTGACCGTCATCGCGCCCTCCCCAGGTCCGCCCTACGCCCCATCCTGCCCGAGCCGGGCCCACGCCGCCGCCCCGCCGGAACCCGATCGTGCCGCCCCGCGCCGGTGGGTAGCATCCGCGCCATGGCTCCCGTCACCCACCCCGGCGCCTGCCCGCTGGACTGCCCCGACACCTGCGTCTGGCAGCTCACCGTGTCCGACGGCCGGGCGGTCGCGTTGCGCGGCGACCGCGACCACCCGTTCACCCGGGGCGCGCTGTGCGGCAAGGTCAATCGCTACCTCGACGCGGTCAACGGCCCCGACCGGCTCACCACGCCCTGGGTCCGCACCGGGCCGAAGGGGGCCGGGCGGGTGGCGTACCGGCCGGCGACCTGGGACGAGGCGCTCCAGCGGGTGGCCGCCGGCCTGCGGGCGAGCATCGAACGCCACGGCCCGGAGTCGGTGCTGCCCTACTACTTCGCCGGCACGATGGGCCTGGTGCAGGGCTGGACCATGGGTCCGCGGCTGTTCGCGTACCTGGGCGCGTCCCGGTTGGACACCACCATCTGCACGGCCGCGGCGCGGGCCGCGCTGCGCTCGATGCACGGCGGCTCGGTGGGCTTCGAGCCGGAGACGATCGTCGAGGCGAAGCTGATCGTGCTCTGGGGCGCCAACCCGCTCGCCACCAACCTGCACCAGTGGCCGTTCGTGCAGCAGGCTCGCGAGCGCGGCGCGTACGTGGTGACGATCGACCCGCTGCGCACCGACACGGCCGCGCGCAGCGACGAGCACGTGGCGCCGCTGCCGGGCACCGACGCGGCGCTGGCGCTCGGGCTGATGCGACACGTCCGGGACGTCGGCGCCACCGACGAGGCGTGGCTGGCCGCGCACACGGTGGGCTGGCCGGAGCTGTCCGCCCGGCTCGACGAGTGGCCGGTGGACCGGGCGGCCGCCGAGTGCGGCCTGCCGGTCGAGGTGGTACGCCGCCTGGGCGACCGCATCGCCACCACCCGCCCCACCGCCGTACGCGTCGGGCTCGGCCTGCAGCGGCACCACGGCGCCGGGCAGGCGATCCGGGCGATCTGCGCGCTGCCGCTGGTCACCGGCGACTTCCGCCACCCCGGCGGCGGGTCCCTGGTGACGACCAGCGGACACCACCCGGTCGACAACGGCCCCGTGATCCGGCCCGCCGGCATGCCGGCGCCACCGGCCCGGTCGCTGAACATGAGCCGGCTGGCGGCCGTGCTGACCGGGGAGGCCGACCCGCCGGTGACCTCGCTCGTGGTGTTCGACGCCAACCCGGCCGCGACGGCACCGGACCAGACCCGGCTGCTCGCCGGCCTGCGCCGCGACGACCTGTTCACCGTGGTGCTGGAGCAGCGGTGGACCGACACCTGCGACTACGCCGACGTGGTGCTGCCGGCCACCATGCAGCCCGAGCACCTGGACCTGCACACCTCCTACGGGCACCACTACACGACGCTGAACCTGCCGGCCACCCGCGCGCCCGGGGAGGCGCTGCCGAACACCGAGATCTTCCGGCGCATCGCCGCGGCGCTGGGCATCGACCATCAGGCGTTCCGGGACAGCGACGAGGACCTGGCCCGGCAACTGCTGGCCGGCACCCCGATCGGCTTCGAGGAGTTGCGTGAGCGCACGTACGCCCGGCTCACCGGCGTACCTGTCGGTTCCGCGCCGTTCGCCGACGGTGGTTTCCCCACCCCGGACGGGCGGGCCCGGCTGCACGACCCCGCGCTGGCCCGGCTCGGCGTGGATCCGCTGCCGGGCTACACGCCGCCGGCCGAGGCCGCCGACGCCGGCCTGGCCCGCCGGTTCCCGCTGGTGCTGCTCGCCCCGGCGGGCCGGTACCTGATGAACTCGACGTTCGCCTCGCTGCCCTGGCACGCGCGGCGGACCGGGCCGCCGAGGGTGCACCTGCACCCGACCGACGCGGCGGCACGCGGGCTGGCCGACGGGGACGCGGTGCGGGTGCGCAACGACCGGGGCGCGTTCCTCGCCGCGGTCGCGGTGGACGAGGCGACCCGGCCGGGGGTGGCGTTCACCTACAAGGCGTACTGGGCGCGGCTGAGTCCCGGTCGGTCCACGGTCAACGCGGTCACCGCGGTGCGCGACACCGACCTGGGCGAGGCGCCGACGTTCCACGACTGCCGGGTCGAGGTGGAGCCGGTGCCGGCCGAGCTGCTGACCACCGAACCACCGGCCGACCGCGCCGCCGAAGCACCCGCCGACCGGGCCGCCGAGCCACCCGCCGGCCGGGCCGTCGAGGGGGCGGCGGCCGGCTGAGCCGGGACTTCCGGCCCGGTCGTCGGGGTCCGTGCGCCCCTGCTCCCCCGTCCCGCCGGTCCCTAGCGTCGGTGGTGGACACAGGGAGGTCGCCATGCGTACGTGGCAGGTGCAGGACGTGATGACCACCGACGTGGCGTCGGTACGGGAGGGCACGGCGTACCGGGAGATCGTCGACGTGCTGACCGGCCGGCACGTGACGGCGGTCCCGGTGGTGGACGGCGCCCGCCGGGTGCTCGGGGTGGTCTCCGAGGCGGACCTGATGTACAAGGTGGAGCTGCTGGGGCAGCCGCGCGAACGGCGCATCCTGCCCGACCGGCACCGCCGGGAGGCGCGGGCGAAGGCGGACGCGACGCTCGCGGCCGACCTGATGACCACGCCCCCGGTCACCGTGGCGCCGGACGCCACGCTCGTCGAGGCGGCCCGGGTGATGGACGCCCGCGACGTGAAGCGGCTGCCGGTGGTCGACGACCTGGGCCGGCTGGTCGGCATCGTGACCCGCGGCGACCTGCTCAAGGTGCACCTGCGACCGGACGCCGACATCCGGCGGGACGTGGTCGAGGAGGTGCTGCGGCGCACGCTCGGCGTCCGCGACGGTGTGGTGGACGTGGCCGTGCACGGCGGCGTGGTGACGCTGACCGGCCAACTGGAGCGCTGGTCCACCGTGCACCTGGCGCTGCGGCTGGCCCGGCAGGTCAGCGGCGTGGTCGAGGTGGTCGACGCGCTCGGCTACGCGATCGACGACGCGCCGATGTCGGCGCTGCGGCTCGGTGGCGGCACCCCGGCCGGCATCGCCTGAGCCCGCCCGCGCTCAGCCGTCGGCCAGGGCGTCCAGCACCAGCGCGGCCGTCCAGCTGAACGCCGGCGAGCCGAGACCGGCGCCGGTGTCCGGGTGGAAGTACTCGTGGCAGCCGGCGGTGTCGACCAGGTCGAGCAGGGACTCGCGCAGCCCGGCGGCCAGGTCGGCGCGGCGGTGCGTCCGCAGCGCCTGCCACAGCAGCCAGCCGGTGTTCACCCAGCTCGGGCCGCGCCAGTAGCGCAGCGGTTCGAAGTCCGGCGCGGTGCGGTCGTAGGTGGGCAGCGGCCGGTCCATCCGGGCGGCCAGCCCGAACCGCGGCGAGCACGCCTCGGCGAGCACCGCGCGTACCTGCGGCTCCGGCAGGTCGGGCAGGGCCAACGGCATCAGCCCGAGCACGGTACGGGCCGGCACGAGCCGGTCGGTGCGCAGGTCGCGCGGGCGGAACGTGCCGGCGAGCGGGTCCCAGAGCCGGGTGACGAGCGCCTCGGTGATGCGGGCCGCCCGGTCCCGGTGCGGTCCGGGATCGGCGCCGACGACCGTCGCGATCCGGGCCAGCGCGTACTCGGAGACGCCGAGCGCGGCGTTGACCAGCGGACACTCCACCAGGAACGGGTGCCGGCCGAGCAGCCCCTCGTCCCGGTAGCGGCCGTCCCGGTAGGCGTCGACGAGCGCGACGTAGCGCGCGTAGTCCAGGTCGGTGGGGCGCTGCGTCGCGGCGGCGTGCGCGGTGTCGTGCCGACGGTACGCGCGCATCACCGCCTCGTCGGCGGGCACCGCGGCCAGCGGGGCGTCCCAGGCGGGGCTGTTGTCCAGCCCGGACTCCCACGGGTGCACGATGGCGGCCAGCCCGCCGCCGCCGACGTCCCGCCGCCCGGTCAGGTAGCGCTGCTGCGCGACCAGCCGGGGGTAGAGCCGGCGCAGCGCGGCCACCGACGCCTCGGACGGGGCGCGCCGGTGCACCAGCCACGCGGCCGGGGCGTGCACGGGTGGCTGGACGATGCCGGAGGTGGCCACCGCGGGGGCGCCGTCGGCGCGGGCCGAGTCCCAGAACTCCGGCCCGGGGAAGTACGCGCCGACACGCAGCGCGGGGTTGAACACGATGTGCGGCACCCGCCCGTCGACCCACTGGGCGGCGAACAGCGTCCGCAGCTCCCGCCAGGCCCGGTCCGGGCGTACGTGGGCCAGACCGATCGCGATGAACGCCGAGTCCCAGCTCCACTGGTGCGGATAGAGCGTGCGCGAGGGCACCGTGTGGTCGTGTTCCCAGTTGGCGTCGAGGGTGGCCAGCGCGAGGCGGCGCAGCCGGGCGTCGCGTTCCGCGCCGGCGCGTACCCCGGCCGCCAGGCTGCCGGTCACGCGGCGGCCCGCCGGGG
>NZ_CADEAU010000407.1 GCF_902825405.1 Micromonospora maritima
CTGCGCCGGCGCGCTGGTCGGCGTCGGGCTGGGCCTGCGCGGCGACGACGAGGAGGGCGCCGCGCCGAAGGCGGCCGCCGCGGCCAACGGCGTCACGGTCACCGACGCCGAGCTGGCCGCCCTGCTCGACCGGCACAGCAAGGCGCTGGCCGCCAAGGACCTGGACGGCTACCTGGCCGCGTTCGACCCGGCCCGCAAGGACCTGGTCGCCGGCCAGACGCAGCTCTTCCGCAACCTGGCGAAGCTGCCCCTGTCGGTGGCCCGCTACGAGACCATCGAGCAGCAGGGCCGGGCCAGCGACGCGTTCGGGCAGGGCGTCACGTTCCAGCTCGACGTCTCCTTCGTGCACCAGTTCGACGGCTTCGACGTGGCGCCGGTGACCGAGTGGTACCGCTGGACGATCGTCCGCACCGGTAGGGACGCGCCGATCCGGGTCACCGCCGTCACCGGTGCGCCGGCCGCCGCCGGGGGCAGCTCGAAGACGGTCTACCACCCCGGCCCGTGGGACAAGTGGCGGGACATCCACGTCGAGCGGACGCCGCACGCCCTGATCGTCACCGACGCCGGCCGCGCCGCGGCGGCGAAGCGGCTCGCCCCGGCGGCCGAGGCCGCGATCGTCCACGACCTGGCCGTGTGGCGTGCCGGCGGGCTGCCCGGCCCGGTGCCGAAGGGCTTCGTCCTCGCGCTGGCCAAGGGGAAGGACGAGATGACCTCGCTCTACCGGGTCGGCCGGGAGAAGGCCACCGAGGCGGGGTTCTCGCTGGGCATGGTGGCGGCCGAGCGCACCGACGGGAAGTTCACCATCGGCGGCACCCGCGTGGTGGTCGACACCGACGAGGACTACTTCACCCGCTCCGGCGGCGCCAACGACGCCGGCGTGGTGTTCCGGCACGAGGTGGCGCACTCGCTGATGACCCCCCGGACCGACCTGGCCGAGGTGGACGCGTTCGAACGGCTCGACGAGTGGGTGGTCGAGGGCTTCGCCGAGTACGTCGCCTTCCACGGCCGCCCGTTGGGCGCGAGCGAGCGCACCGCGGCGGCGCGCCGGCTCGTCGCGGACGGGTGGAACGGCAGGCTGCCGGACAACGGCGGCTGGAACCAACCGGATCGGGTGAGCTTCCACTACTGGCTCGGGCACGCGGCCATGAACCACCTGGCCGAGAAGTACGGCGAGGCGAAGCTGTTCCGTTTCGTCGACGCCGTCTACGCGGGCACCCCGACCGACCGCGCCGCCCGGGACGTGTTGGGCGTGTCGCTCGACGAGTTCCAGGCCGGGTGGGCCTCCTACGTCCGCGCCCAGGCGCGCTGAGCCGGATCGGAGACGACGGATGACCTACCAGCAACCGCACCAGCCGCCGCCCGCGTACCCGCCGACGGGCTGGCCCGGACCGGCCGGTCCGCCGCCGGCGGCGCCGAAGCGGCGCGGGCGTCTGGCGCTGCTCCTGGCCGGCGGTCTGGTGGCCGTGCTGGCGGTCGCCGCCGGCACCGCCTACGGGGTGTCCCGGCTGGTCGGCGGCGACGACGACGGGCGGGAGCTGCGCACCGCCTGGGTGCTCGACTTCCCGGAGCGGCAGCGCAACGGCCTGAAGACGTTCGACGGGCAGGACATGTTCGGCGCCTGGCTGATCGGCGACGCGGTGGCGCGCGCCCAGCCCGACGGGATCATCGCCTACCGGCTGACCGACGGCGGGCAGGCGTGGGGCGTGCCGGCGCCGCCCGGCAGCTCGCTCTGCGGCGCCGCCCAGACCCTGGCCGAGGGGCGCGGCGTGGTGGTGCTCGGCTCCGCCGACTCCTGCGACACGCTCGTCGGCTTCGACGCCGCCGCCGGCACCCGGAGCTGGCAGGTGAAGATCCCGGCCGAGCGCCTGAAGGGGCGGGGCCTGCTCACCGCGCCGGACCTGTCGGTCGCGGGCGGGCAGGTGGTCGTCCGTTCCGACCAGCGCGTCCTCGGCTACTCGCTGGCCGACGGCAAGCGGCTCTGGCAGACCGACGCCGATCGGCTGCTGCCCGGCCGGGACTGCCGGGTCACCGACGCGCAGGCCGCCGGCACCCAGGCCGTGGTGACCGCCCGCTGCGACGGCGTCCGGGGCGCGCTGCTCGGCCTGGACCCGGCCACCGGCGCGGTGCGCTGGCGGCAGCAGTTGCCCGCCGCCCAGCAGAGCAACGGCGTGCTCAGCGTCGACCCGCTGGTCAGCCTGCCCGGCCTGGAGGGCCGGACGTTCGTCGCACGCGACGCCGCCGGCACGGCGCGGGCCACGTTCGGCAACCCCGTCGGCGGTACGCGCTTCAGCGACCTGCCGGTCAACCGCTCGAACACGGTGGAGGGTCCGGCGGTCCGCCCGTACCTGGCCGACGCCGACACGCTCTACCTGCCGACCGAGGCGGCGAACGTGCCGGGCAAGATGCGCCAGGCCAACCAGGTGGTGGCGATCGACCTGGCCACCGGGGAGCGGCGCTGGGTCTCGACCGGGCACACCGACAGCGAGGTGGAGCTGATCCGCCTCGACGAGCAGGGGGTGCTCGCCTGGGAGGTCGGCGACCACCGGGACCTCGCCCCGCGGCTGGTCCGGATCGACCCGGCGAGCGGGAAGGTGACGGTGCTCGCCGAGGGGCCCCGGTCGGCCGGCACCGAGGGCACCGACGCGAAGGTCCTGGAGCGGGACGGGACGGTGGTGCTGGTGCCGTGGAAGCACGTCAGCGCGGACGCGGCAGTCACCGTGCTGCGCTGACCGGCGGCGGGGCGGACCACCCTCCGGTGGTCCGCCCCGCGTCGTGCCCCGGTGTCAGGGAACGTAGGCCAGCAGCGCCCGGTTCCGGAGCGGGGCCGGCTCGGCTAGCGTGCCGACGGGCGTGAACTTCCCGTCGAGGACCGTGATACCGGTCCCCCGGCGCAGCAGGACCGTCCCGTCGGCGCTGAACAGGACGCTGCGCACCTCGCCCGTGCCGGGCAGGTCGACCTCCTTGCTCCTGGTGGTGTCGACCACCGCGAAGCTGCCGTCCCGGCGGGACGGATCGGTGCCGATCCAACCCACCGCCACGTAGCGGCCGTCGATGGAGACGCTGCGGGCCTCCCAGCCGTCCCACTTCGCGGCCTCCCGCTCCGGCGGCGTGTAGGTGTACTGCCGCAGGACGGCGTCGGCCGAGACGTAGGGCTTGCCCTCCGACACGGCCGCCAACCAGGTGCCGTCGACGGACCAGCAGCGGTCGGTCTCCTGCCCGGGGTCGCCGATGATCTGCCTGTCTGCCGCCGCGTCGTAGAGCACGGACTGCCCGTTCTTACGCTGCGCCATCAGCAGGTCGGCGCCCTGCCAGCGCAGCGGCCGGGAGCCGAGGCAGCTGATCCCCTCCGCCAGCGTCGTCGCCCCGTCCGCCCCGATGTCGGAGATCAGCAGATCGCCGCTCACGCCACTGTCGGTGCTGTCCTGCACCCACACCACCCGCCTGCCGTCCGGCGATACGGACACGGTGTTGGCCTCGCATCGGCTGTCCTGGTGACCGATCTCGTGGACCACCCGGTCCTGCGTGCCGCGCACCGCGTGGATCCGCGAGCGGGTGGACGTCTGCTCCAGGTAGTAGCGGGTTCCGGTCAGCGCGGACTGCGGCTGGCCGGCCTCCACGCTCGGCTCGTTCGACGGCGTGCGGGACGGCTCGACCGGCGCGGTCGGGGTGGGCTCGACCGACGGGGCGGTGCTGGTCACCGACGGCCCGGCCGGCGCGGGCGCCGGACCGTTCGGCCGGATGGCCAGCGCCGTGCCGGTCGCGACGGCCAGCACCGCCAGCGCGGCGGCCGAGGTGACGACGGCCCGCTGGATACCGAGCCGCCGGGAGGTACGCAGGGCCCGGTCCCGCAGGTCGACGGGGGTGACCTCCTCGGCCAGGTCGGCCAGGTCGAAGCGCAGGCGGTCCTGGTTCATCGGGCGGTTCCTTCCGTGGCGTACAGGTCGGCGAGTTCCGGGGCGACGGTGCGCAGCTTGGCCAGCGCCTTGGAGGTCTGGCTCTTGACGGTGCCGACGGTCACGCCGAGCAGGTCGGCGGCCTCGGACTCGGTGCGGTCCTCGAAGAACCTCAGCACCAGCACCGCCCGTTGCTTGGCGGAGAGCCGGGCCAGCGCGGCCCGGAGGGTGAGCCGCAGCGTGATCTGCCGGGCGTGGTCGGGGGCCGAGTCGCCTCCGCGTGGCTCGGGCAGGTCGCCCGGCATCGACTCGGCCACCCGGCGGCGGCGCCACCACGAGACCTGGAGGTGGTACATGATCTTTCGGGTGTACGCCTCCGCGTTGCCGCTGTCGTGCAGCCGGCTCCACGAGCGGTGGGTGCGGGCCAGGGCCGACTGGACGAGGTCCTCGGCCAGATGTTGGTCGCCGGTCAACAGGTAGGCCGAGCGCAGCAGTGCGGGGGTGCGGGTCCGCACGAACGAGTCGAACTCACTCAGGAGAGGGTCCACACGAGCCGGTCCTTCGGGTCAGGTGGTGCGTCAGCGGGGATGCCCTTCCAGACGTCGCCCCGTCGCGGAATGGTTGCCGGTGGGCCGGCCGTCTTTCCACGACCCTTCGCGCGCTCAGCAGTCGAACACCGACCAGCAGATGTCGTTGCGCAACCGCTGGTCGTCCAGCACCAGCTCGCGGATCGCCGCCGGCAACCGGTCGCGCTGCCACCGGCACTCGGCCCGCCCCGCCGCCTCGCTCCGGTCGGCCGGCGCCGCCGCCCGTACCGCCTTGATCGCGTACGCGGCCGCGCCGAGTTCGTGCGCTGCCACGTGGGCGACCACGGCGGCCTG
>NZ_CADEAU010000408.1 GCF_902825405.1 Micromonospora maritima
GGGGGTCTCCGGGCCGGGGCGCGGCGCCGCGCCGGCCGGACCGGCGGCGGTCACCGCGGCGAGGCTGCCGAGTGCGGCGGCCAGGGCCAGGGCGGCGGTACGTCGGGCGAAGGGCATGGGTCGTCCTTCCGTCGGGGCCCGGGTGTGGGCCGAGGGGTGGCCCGGACGTCGGGTGAACCCGGGCCGCCGAGAACCCTAGGTGGGCGGTGTGAACGCGAAGCGTCACGAAGTGTTACACCGGTCGGTCGGAGCGGGCGATGCCTGTGACATCGGCGCCGGGGAATGGCCGTTCGGCTGACAACCGTCTCCACGCTGCGGCGCACCACATTACGAAACAACGGAACGGATGCCTGAACGGCTGACAACCGAATCGCACCGTTATTGCGCCGATGCTTTCCGTAGGCCGGATCGTTGTCAATGCACGACAACCGGAACGGCCGTTACCGTAACGATTCCTTCCGGCGTCCGGATGCGCATTACCGTCGGGTGGCAGGGCGTTTTCGCTCCCGTCGGGAGGACTCCTCATGAGCGACCTTTCCCACCCGCCGTCATTGACCGCACCGGGCGATCCGGGCGCCGGGGAACCGGTGGTCGAGTCCGGGAACGGGCTTTCCGCCGGCCGTCGTGAATTCGTCGGCCGTTCGCCGAACCAGCTGGCCTGGCTGCGCCTCAAGCGTGACCGCACGGCCCGGGCCAGCGCCGTCACGCTGGTCGTGGCGGTCCTGGTCGCCCTCGGGGCGCCGCTGCTGAGCCGTCTCACCGGAATCGATCCGACGGACAAGTTCGTCGACCGTCTCAACGATTTCGGAATGCCGATCGGCTATGCCGGTGGAATCAGCGCGGACCATTGGCTCGGGCTGGAACCCGGAAGTGGTCGGGACATCCTTCTCCAGTTGGTCTACGGCCTGCGTACGTCTCTGTTCATCGCATTCGCCTCGGCGGCCGTGGCGTCGTGCATCGGAGTGGCGGTCGGCGTGCTGGCCGGATGGGCCCGGGGGTGGCTGGACAGCGTCGTCAACTGGCTGATCGACCTCACGCTGGCGTTCCCGTTCCTCATCTTCGCGCTCGCCGTGATCCCGATCCTGCAGGACCGCTTCTACACCGACCGGGAGGCGCCGTCGCCGGCCTTCCGGGTGGCCCTGATCGTAGCCACCTTCGGATTGTTCAGCTGGACGTACACCGCACGCCTGGTCCGCGGGCAGGTGATCTCCCTGCGGGAGCGGGAGTTCGTCGACGCGGCCCGGGCCGCCGGCGCCGGCACCGGGCACATCCTGCTACGTCAGCTGCTGCCGAACATCTGGGCGCCGATCCTGGTCACCGTCTCGCTGATGGTGCCGCAGTTCATCGCCATCGAGGCGGCGCTGGCGTTCGTCAACATCGGCGTCACCGAACCCACACCCGACCTGGGCCGCATGATCTTCAACAGCATCGGCTACGTCGCGAGCGACCCCTGGTACACCCTGTTCCCCGGGTTGACGATCTTCCTGCTGGTCCTGGCGTTCAACCTGCTCGGTGACGCGCTGCGCGACTCGCTGGATCCCCGCTCCACCCGGTAGTCCCCACGGCCATACACGTGCCCGGCCGGCGGGGGCCGCCGGGCGAGGAAGGGAGCACACCGTGCGCGCACGAACCCGGACACTGACCGGTGTCCTCGCCGCGGCGGCGCTGGTCGCCGCCGGTTGCAGCCCCACCACCGACGACAGCGGCGGCGACGACCAGGAGACCAGGACCCAGAGCGGCTCGATCTCGTACGAGGCCGCCGACAACCAGGGCCCGGCGAAGGCCGTCGACGGGGCGACCCGTGGCGGCACGCTGACCGTCATGCAGCCGACCGACTTCGAGCACCTCGACCCGGCCCGCAACTACGTCAACGTGCAGCAGGTCGCCGGCGGCATGCTCTACCGCGCCCTCAACGGCTACAAGGAGGACGGCAGCGGCAAGCTGCTGCTCGTCGGCGACCTGGCGACCAACCCCGGCAAGGACGTCAACGGTGACTGCAAGGTCTGGGAGTTCACCCTCCGCGACGGCGTGAAGTACGAGGACGGCTCGCCGGTGACCAGCAAGGACGTCGCCCACGGCATCGCCCGGTCGTTCGCGTCGAACCTCAACGAGGGCCCGCACTACATCCAGCAGTGGCTCTACCCGGGCGGGACGTACAACGCCACGTACAAGGGTCCGTACGACGGGGGCAAGCCGGTGCCCGACGGCGTCGAGACGCCCGACGACCGGACCGTCCGGTTCACCTTCCCGCAGGCGCACTGCGACCTGCCGTACGCCGCCGCGCTGCCCACCAGCGCGCCGGTGCCCGCGGCCAAGGACACCCGGGCCGGCTACGACCTGCGGCCCTTCTCGTCCGGCCCGTACAAGGTGAAGTCCTACCAGCGCGACGTCGCCCTCGAACTGGACCGCAACCCGAACTGGGACCCGGCGACCGACCCGATCCGCACCGCCTACCCGGACACGATCCGGATGACGTTCGGGCTCGAGCAGGCCCAGATCGCCGAGCGCCTGGTGGCCGACGGCGCGGCCGACCAGGCGGCGCTGAGCTGGACCGACGTGCCGCCGTCCGTGCTGCCGCGGACCACCGGAGCCGGCGTCGCCGACCGGGTGGTCAAGGGCCCGACGCAGTACAACTGGGTGCTGAACATCAACACGCAGCGGGTCACCGACCTGAGCGTACGTCGGGCGCTGAACTACGCCGTCGACAAGGACGCGCTGCTCAAGGTGCTCGGCGGTCAGGCCGCCGGCACGCCGGCCACCACGCTGATGTCACCCACCACCGCCGGTTTCTCCAAGTACGACCTGTTCAACGCCCCGGTCACCGGGGACAAGGCCAAGGTCACCGAACTGCTCGCCGGCAAGCGGCCCAAGCTGGTGCTGGCCCACTCCAGCCTGGAGCTGCGGACCCAGCAGGCCGAGGCGTTGCGCAAGAACCTGACCGACATGGGCTTCGACATCGTGATGAAGCCTATCGACAACAGCAGCTACTACGACGAGGTCGGCCGCAAGGACAACCCGTACGACATCTACCTCAGCGGCTGGGGATCCGACTGGCCGACCGGCTCGACGGTCATCCCGCCGGTCTACGACGGCCGCGAGATCGTCGCCGAGGGCAACCAGAACCTCTCGTACCTCGACGAGCCGTCGGTCAGCGCGGAGATCGACCGGGTCCGCAACCTGCCCGCCGCCGAGCAGGACGCCGGCTGGATGGCCCTCGACCGCAAGATCATGGAGGAGTACGCCCCGGTCGTGCCCTGCTACTACGACGCCACCTACGAGCTGCACGGTTCGAAGGTCGGCAACGCCTTCCTCAGCGACGCGTTCGGCATCATCTCGCTCAACGGCATCTACGTGAAGCAGTGACCGTCCTCGGCGGGGGCGGCCACACCGGCCGCTCCCGCCCCACCCGGGGGAGGTGTTTCCCGTGCTCCGTTTCGTCGTCCGACGGCTGCTCGTCGCCGTCCTGACCCTGGTCGTCGTCAGCCTGGTCACCTTCGGCCTCTTCTTCGCGGTGCCGAGCAGCCCGGCCAAGGTGATGTGCGGCAAGAACTGCACGGCCGCGGACATCGCCCAGGTCGAGCGCCGGCTCGGCATCGACCGTCCGCTGCCCCGGCAGTACGCGGACTTCGTCCGGGGCGTCTTCGTCGGTCGTACCTACGGCGAGGGCGACTTCCGCCAGGACTGCCCGGCACCCTGCCTCGGGTACTCGTTCCGCAACAACCAACCGGTCACCGAGATCGTCACCCAACGCGCCCCGGTGACGTTCAGCATTGTCCTCGGCGGGGCCGTACTCTGGCTGGCCCTGGGCGTCTCCCTGGGCATGGTGTCGGCGTTGCGCCGGGGTACGGCGTTCGACCGCGCCGCGATCGGCGTCACGCTCGCCGGGGCGTCCATGCAGGTCTACTTCTTCGGGCTGATCCTGCTCTACCTGCTGGTCTACTCGACCGGGTTGCTGGCGTTCCCCAGTTACACGCCGCTGACCGAGAGCCCTCTCCGGTGGGCGGCGGGCCTGCTGCTGCCCTGGATGACGCTGGGTTTCCTCAACTCGGCGCTCTACGCCCGGCTGTCCCGGGCGCAGATGCTGGAGACGCTGTCCGAGGACTTCGTCCGGACCGCCCGGGCCAAGGGGCTCTCCGCGCGGCAGGTGCACACCCGGCACGCGTTGCGCGCGGCGATCACCCCGATCGTCACCATCGCCGGCCTGGACATCGGCACCAGTCTGGGCGGCACGTTCATCACCGAGACCATCTTCGGCCTCCAGGGTCTCGGCAAGGCCACCGTGGAGGCGGTGCAGTTCCTCAACCTGCCGGTGGTGATGGCGACCGTGCTGTTGGCGGCGGTGTTCATCGTGGTCGCGAACATCGTGGTCGACGTGCTCTACGCGGTCATCGACCCGCGGGTCCGGCTGAGCTGACGGGAGGGTTCGAGATGGTGGAGTTTCCGGCGCCGCGTCGCGGCGAGGATCCGTACCTGCGGGTCCGGGATCTGCGGGTGCGGTTCGACACCGAGGACGGCGTGGTGCGGGCCGTCGACGGGGTGTCGTTCGCGGTCGAGCGGGGTCGCACGCTCGGGATCGTGGGTGAGTCCGGTTCGGGTAAGAGCGTCACGTCGTTGGCGATCCTGGGTCTGCACAACTCGCGGCGGGCCGCCATTACCGGGGAGATCTCGGTGGGTGGGCGTCAGTTGGTGGGTCTGGCGGAGGAGGAGGTGCGGCGGCTGCGGGGTCGGGACATGGCGATGATCTTCCAGGATCCG
>NZ_CADEAU010000409.1 GCF_902825405.1 Micromonospora maritima
GTGCTGCCGGACGGGCCGGCGTGCGGGTGCGGTCGCCGGGGTTGCCTCGCCGCGCTCGTCGGCGTGGACGCCGTGGTGCGCCGCCTGCTGCCGGACGCCACCCAGGACGGTCCGGTCACCGACCACCTGCCGGAGATCGAGCGGATCCAGGCGCTCGCCCGCGCCGGGGACGACGCCGTGCGGACCGGGCTCACCGAGGTCGGCCGGCAGCTCGGGCGGGCGGTGTGCGTCCTGGTCGACCTGCTCGACCCGGAGGTCGTGGTGGTGGGCGGGCACCTGGCGGCGCTCGCCCCGTGGCTGCTGCCGGCCGCCCACGCCGAACTGGCCGAGCACACCCTGGCGCCGGCGCCGGTGGCCCGGATCGAGGCCAGCACGCTGGGCGCGGAGGCCGGCGCCCTCGGCGGCGCCACCGCCGCACTGGCCACCGTGGAGGCCGGGCACCTGCCCACCGCCTGACCCCTTGACCGCGCCGGCCCGGGGTGCCAACCTCGGTAACGCCGTCACCGCGACCGGGCAACCCGGTGCCGGCGTGTTTCTCGGCGGTCGTCGAAGCGCTTCACCACCGCTCCGGGCCGACGCCGCCGCTCGACCACCACCCCCTTTTTCCGCGTGCGTGCCGCCGTCTCCCGGCACGGTCGTCGAAGCGCTTCGACGCACCGGGTGCCCGCACGTCTCCCCGGAGGCGCCCGCCATGACCGAATCCGTCCCACCCCGTCTCGACGACCTGCTGGCCCGGCTCTCCCTGCCGGAGAAGCTCGGCCTGCTGCACCAGTGGCAGGCGCCGGTCCCCCGGCTCGGCCTGCCGGCGTTCCGCACCGGCACCGAGGCGCTGCACGGTGTGGCCTGGCTCGGCGAGGCCACCGTCTTCCCGCAGGCGATCGGGCTGGCCGCCAGCTGGAACCCGGACCTGATCCGGGCGGTCGGCGCCGCCGTCGGCGACGAGGTCCGGGCCGCGCACCAGGCGGACCCGGACCGGGTCGGGCTCAACGTGTGGGCGCCGGTGGTCAACCCGCTGCGCGACCCGCGGTGGGGCCGCAACGAGGAGGGCTGGTCCGAGGACCCGTGGCTGACCGGCCGGCTGGCCACCGCCTACGCCCACGGACTGCGCGGCGACCACCCCACCCGGCTGCGGACCGCCCCGACGCTCAAGCACTTCCTCGGCTACAACAACGAGACCGACCGGGCGGTGACCTCCAGCCACCTGCCGCCGCGCGTGCTGCACGAGTACGAGCTGCCGGCGTTCCGCGCGCCCCTGGCCGCCGGGGCGGCGGTGGCCGTGATGGCGTCGTACAACCTGGTCGACGGCGTGCCGGCGCACCTGAGCCCGCTCATCGACGGCGAGCTGCGCGGCTGGGCCGACGACGAGGTGCTGGTGGTCGGCGACGCGGGCGCGGTCGGCAACATCGCCGGCGTGCAGGCGTACCTGCCCGACCACGTGGCCGGGTTCGCCGCCGCGCTGCGCGCCGGGATCGACAGCTTCACCGAGGACGACGACGATCCCGGCCCCACGGTGGCCCGGCTGACCGAGGCGCTGGCGCGAGGGCTCGTCACCGAGTCCGACGTGGACCGCGCGGTCCGGCGGGTCCTGTCGGTCCGGACCCGCCTGGGCGACCTGGACCCGCCCGGCCACGACCCGTACGCCGGCGTGCCGGCCGACGTGGTGAACTGCGCCGCGCACCGGGAACTCGCCCGGGAGGCCGCCCGCCAGTCGGTGGTGCTGCTGCGCAACGACGGCCTGCTGCCGCTGACCCCCGACACCCGGGTCGCGGTGCTCGGCCCGCTCGCCGACACCGTGCTCACCGACTGGTACAGCGGCACGCTGCCGTACCGGGTCAGCGCGTACCAGGGGCTGCTCGGGCGGCTGCCCGAGGTGCGCACGCACTGCGGCGCGGACCGGATCACGTTGCGCGTCGGCGACCGGGCCGTGCGGTGCGTCGACGGCGCACCGCTGACCCTCGCCGACGGCGCCCCGACGCAGTTCGAGGTGGTCGACTGGGGGCAGGCGGTGGTGGCGCTGCGTGTGGCGCACCACGGCCGGTACGTCGGCGCGCAGGACGCCGGCACGCTCGTGCACGACCGTCCCGGCCCGGGCGGCTGGGTGGTCCGGGAGACGTTCCGCCTGCACCACCGGGGTGACGGCACCGTGCTGCTGCACCACCTGGCCACCGGCCGGCACGTCGGCGTCGACCCGGACGGTCGCCTGCGCGTCGACACCGGTGACCCGGCCCGGTTCACGGTCGACCTGGTGGCCGACGGGACCGCCGGGGCCGCCGCGCTGGCCGCCGACGCCGACGTGGCGCTTGTGGTGCTCGGCAACCACCCGATGGTCGGCGGGCGGGAGACCGAGGACCGGGCCGACCTGGCGCTGCCGTCCGGCCAGCAGGATCTGCTGCGCGCCGTGCGGGCGGCGAACCCGCGTACCGTGCTGGTGCTGACCAGCAGCTACCCGTACGCGGTGGGCCGGGCGCAGGAGCACCTGCCGGCGGTGCTGTGGAGCGCCCACGGTGGACAGGAGCACGGCAACGGGTTGGCCGACGTGCTGCTCGGCGCCGCCGACCCGGGCGGCCGGCTCACCCAGACCTGGTACGCCGACACCGCCGAGCTGCCCGACCTGCTCGACTACGACGTCATCGGCGCCGACGCCACCTACCTCTACCACCGGGGCGAGCCGCTGTACCCGTTCGGGCACGGGCTCAGCTACGCCGAGTTCGACTACGCTGACCTCCGGCTGAGCACCGCCACGGCGCACGCCGGCGAGGAGGTGGAGGTGAGCGTCGCGGTCACCAACACGGGCCGCCACCCGGGCACCGAGGTGGTGCAGCTCTACACCCGACAGCGTCGTTCCCGGGTCAAGCAGCCGCTGCGGCAGCTGCGCGACTTCGCCCGGGTCACCCTCGACCCGGGATGCGCGGCCCGGGTGACGCTGCGGCTGCGTACCGCCGAGCTGGCCTGGTGGGACGAGACCCGCGCCGCGATGGTGGTGGAGGACGCCGTCCACTCGGTGCTGGTCGGCCGGTCCGCCCGGGACGTGCGGCTGGTCGGCGCGGTCGCCGTCACCGGCGGCCACACCGCGGCGGCGACCACCGACGGGCGGTCGGGGGCCGCCCGGTGACCGGCCGGGTCGCCGGTGACCAGGTCACCATCGCCGACGTGGCCCGCCACGCCGGGGTCGCCGCCAGCACCGTGTCGTACGTGCTCAGCGGCAAGCGCGCCATCTCGGCCACCACCCGGGGGCGGGTGCTGGCCAGCGTCCGCGCCCTGGGCTACCACCCCAACGCCGGGGCGCGGGCGCTGGCCAGCCGCCGCGCCAACGTGATCGCGCTGGTGCTGCCGCTGCGCACCGGTATGCAGGTGCCGGTGGTGATGCGGTTCGCCACCGCGGTGGTCACCACCGCCCGCCGCCACGACCACGACGTGCTGCTGGTCACCGCCGACGAGGGGCCGGCCGGGCTGCACCGGATCGCCGGCAGCGCCCTGGTCGACGGCGTGCTGCTGATGGACGTGGAGCTGGAGGACTCCCGGGTGCCGCTGCTGCGGGAGCTGGCGCTGCCCGGCGTGCTGATCGGGCACCCGACCGACAGCAGCGGCCTGGCCTGCGTGGACCTGGACTTCCGGCGCGCCGGGGAGCTGTGCGTGGAGCACCTGGCCGGCGCGGGGCACCGGCGTGTCGCGTTGCTCGGCGCGCCGGCCGCCGTCTACGCGCGGGGCACCGGCTTCGCCCACCGCACCCGCGCCGGCGTGCTGGCCGCCGCGGACCGGTTCGGCGTCGACGCGGTGGCCCGGCCCTGCGAGGAGGGGCCGGCGGCGGTGCGGCGGGACCTGGAGGCGCTGCTGGCCGACCACCCCGACGTCACCGGGCTGGTGGTGCAGAACGAGTCGGCCGTCGGGCCGGTGCTGGCGACGTTGCCGCTGCTGGGCCGCCGGGTGCCGCGGGACGTCTCGGTGGTCGCGGTGTGCCCCGACGAGCTGGCCGAGCAGTCCGGGTTGACGGGCGTCCCGGTGCCCGCCGAGGAGGTGGGCCGGCAGGCGGTGACGCTGCTCATGCGGCGGCTGCGCGACGAGCCGGTGCCGGAGGTGACCCTGCTGGAGCCCCGGCTGACCGTGCGCGAGACCAGCGGCGGCGCCCGTCGGTGACGGCCGCTCAGAGGTTGTCCGGCCGGCGCAGCGCCGGATGCTGCTCGCCCGGGGCCGCGTACCAGGGCGGGGCGTCGTCGGCGAGCGCGGTGCCGATGCGCAGCCGCGACCAGTCGTCCAGGTCGGGCAGCGCGTCGGGGGCGAACCAGGCCACCGCCAGGGACTCGTCGCCGTCGGCGGTGGCGGTGCCGCCCACGGCCCGGCAGCGGAACCAGACGTTGAGGTATTCGCAGGCGTCGCCGTTGGGATAGACCACCGGGTGGGTGGCCACGCCGGCCAGCCGCTCGATCGCCACCTCGACGCCGGTCTCCTCGCGTACCTCGCGCACCAGCGCGTCGGCGGGCTGCTCGCCCGGGTCGACCGTGCCGGCGGGCACCGACCAGCGGCCGTTGTCGCCGCGCCGGGCCAGCAGCACCCGCCCCGCGTCGTCGGTCACCACGCCGCTGACCCCGTAGAGCATGAGCAGGTCGTGGCCGACGTGCCGGCGCAGCCGGGCGATGTAGGGCGACACGGGCATGGCGAGCAGGCTACCCCCGGGTCTGGCGGTGCCGCCGGACCATCCCGGCGGCCAGCGCCGCGCCGTCCAGGTCACCGGCGGCGACGCGCCCGGCGACGGTAC
>NZ_CADEAU010000410.1 GCF_902825405.1 Micromonospora maritima
CGCCGCGTCGTCCGCGCCGACGACCTCGCCGCCGCCGGTCTCGCCGTCGTCGGGCACCAGCCGCCCGGCGGCGGCCAGCCCGATCGGTGCGTACCTGGGGTCGGTCATCTCGTCCTCCTCACCGGTGCTCCTGACTCTGCGGTACCCCGGGACGGGAGGTGGCACACCGCCCCGGCCGGGACCGCCCGGCCGGGGCGGTGTGCGTCAGTGACAGCTGCCGGTGCCGCTGTCGCTGTACGTCTGGCCGGCCACCGGCACGAACTGCCAGTCGTAGGTGGTGGCGTGCAGGGTGAACTTCAGGACGCCGTACGCGCTGCTGTTGCGGGCCTCGCTGTTGGGCTGGATGGTGCCGAAGCCGTAGTGGCTGGCACCGCCCATCCCGGCGACGAAGCTGCGCAGACCTCGGGAGGCGTCGTAGCCGCCGTTGGCGTTCATCGGCGCGAACCGTTCGTACACGTGGTTGTGACCCCACACCACGACGTCCGCGTCGTAGTCGTAGAGCGCCTGGTAGAGCGGGCGGGTGCCGGTCGACGGCGCGTGGTTGGAGCTGGACGTGTAGAGCGGGTGGTGCCAGTAGGCGAGCGTGCACGGCTTGGTGCTGGCGGCCAGGTCCGACCGCAGCCACTGCTCCTGCGCCGACCCGGCGGACATGCTGATGTTGGAGTTCAGCGACACCACGTGCCAGTTGCCCAGGTCGTACGAGTAGTAGCCGCGCCCGGACGGCCCGGCCTGGCTGCCGAAGTAGCTGTAGTAGCCGCTCGCGCCGGAGGTGTTGTAGTCGTGGTTGCCCGGCGACGGGCGGGTACGGGCCCTGTGCCGGCCCCAGGTGGGGTCGTAGTAGTTGCTGAACTCCGACGCGGTGCCGCTGTCGTAGACGTTGTCGCCGGTGGTGAACACGGTGCCGGAGATGCCGTCGAGCAGCGCCGCGGTGGCGCTGTCGCCGGAGCCGGAGTTGCTGATGTCACCGGCGCCGACCAGCACCGGGTCACCGGACGGCGGGGTGCTGCCGGTGGTGACCACCAGTTGCGGGGCGTTGCCGCCGCTCTCCCGGGAGCTGTAGTAGGCGCCGTCGCTGCTGGTGGAGGTGGCCCCGAAGCTGAACGTGCCGTTGCCGGTGACCGCCGCGGTGACGTCGACCTCGTACCAGCTGCCGGCGCCGACCGACCCGATCGAGCCCAGGGTGGCGCCGTCGATCGCCGGCTGGTTGTTCCAGGTGGTGCCGGTCTCCGACCAGGAGGTGCTGGACATCGCCCGCACGGTGCCGCCGACGCTGCTGCCGTTGTTGCCGCTGATCGTGCGCAGCCTCAGCTTGGCGTTGGTGACCGTGCCGCCGACTCCGCTGACGGCGAACCGCAGGAACGTCCGGCGGACCGGGGAGTTGTCCACCACGATCTGGGTGGAGCTGCCGTAATTGGTGCCGGCCGCGTCGCTCTGCACGTACGTGTCGGCGACCGGGGTGAACGTGACGCTCGCGGCCGACGCGGCGCCCGGTCCGGTGAGGACGGCGGCGGTGCCGGCGGCGACCAGCAGCACGGCCGCGCCCAGCGCGACCGGCGGCCGGGGGAGTCGAATGCCCATCCAGGGCCCCTTCCGTGGGGGTGATGACAGCCCACGGAATGTAGGAAGGTCGATGGACCGGCGGTTGACGGCCGGGTGAACGGCGCGTCCGGACGGGGAAACTCCTCGATGTTTCCGGATCGTTCGCCGGCCGCACGCCTGGCCGGCACCGACCGTCCGTTGTGGCGCCGGATCCCCGCCCGCACGATGGCTGCTCGTCCCGTCGTCGACCCGGAGGGGGCCGTCCGTGTACCTGTCGACCGTGTCCCGGCCGGCGACCGATGCGCCCGCCGGGGGCCGGCCGCGCCGCCGCCTGGCCGGGGTCGGCGGCACCGTGCTCGCCCTCGGCACGGTCAGCCTGATCACCGACGTGTCCGCCGAGATGGTCACCGCGGTGCTGCCGCTGTACCTGGTGCTCGGGCTCAACCTCAGTCCGCTTGCGTTCGGCGTGCTCGACGGCGTGTACACCGGCGCCACCGCCGTGCTGCGGGTGGTCGGCGGTTTCGTGGCCGACCGGTTCCGGCGGCGCAAGCTCGTCGCCGGGGCCGGGTACGCGCTCTCCGCCGTGGCCAAGCTCGGGCTGCTGCTCGCCGGCCGGTCGGTGCCGGCGATCGGCGCGGTGATCGCGGTGGACCGGCTCGGCAAGGGCATCCGCACGGCACCCCGCGACGCGTTGATCACGCTGGCCACCCCGCCCGACGCGCTGGGCCGGGCGTTCGGCGTGCACCGGGCCATGGACGGCGTCGGGGCGTTCCTCGGTCCGCTCGTCGCGTTCGCGGTCCTGCTCGCCGTCGGGCCCGACTACGACGCGGTCTTCGTCGCCAGCTTCTGCGTGGCCGCGCTGGCCGTCGTCGTGCTCGTGCTCTTCGTGCGGGAACGGCCGGCGCCGGTCGGGGCCGCCGGCGGGGCGGACGAGCGGCGGGTCACCGTGCGCGAGGCGGCCGGCCTGCTGCGCGACCGTCCGGCCCGCCGCCTGGTGCTGGCCGCCGCGCTGCTCGGGCTCGCCACCATCGGCGACGGCTTCGTCTACCTGCTGCTGCAACGACGCGAGGACGTCGGCCTGCGCTGGTTCCCGCTGCTCGCGGTCGGGACCAGCCTGGCGTACCTGCTGCTCGCCGGCCCGCTCGGCGCGCTGGCCGACCGGATCGGCCGGCTGCCCGTGGTGGTCGGCGGCTACGGCGCGCTCTTCGGGACGTACCTGCTGCTCGCCGGCCCGGTGCACGGCTGGCCGCTGCTCGTGCTCACGCTCGCGCTCTACGGCCTGTTCTACGCCGCCACCGACGGCGTGCTGATCGCGCTCGCCGGCCCGGTGCTGCCGGCCCGGGTCCGCACCACGGGCATCGCGCTCGTGCAGACCGGCCAGGCGCTGGCGTACCTGCTCTCCTCGGTCCTGTTCGGTCTGGCCTGGCAGGTCTGGGGCCCGCGCGCGGCCGTCGCCGTCGCGGCCCTGGCCGTCGCCGTCGCGCTGCTGGTCAGCGTGTTCCTGCTCGCCCCGCTGACCCGGAGGTCGTCCCGATGACGTCGACGCGCGCGAAACTCGTCACCCTGGCCGCCTCGGTGGTCGTCCTGGGCACGCTGGCCGCCGGGTACGCCGTCGTGTCGGCGCGGAGCGCCCCGGCGCCCGCCTCGGCCGCCGACCGCGCGGTCACGCTCCGTCCCGGGCCACGGCTGCTCGCCGTCACCGACCGGCACGTCTCCACCGCCGCGCTGGCCGACCCCACCGGCCCGCGCGCCGTCGCCGACCGGGAGTGCCTTCGGGTGTACGCCGCCGCCGGCACCGGCGTCTGCCTGGCCCCGAGCAGCGCGTGGTCGTACCAGGTGGTGGTGCTCGACGCGGAGCTGCGCCCGACCCGCCGGCTGGACGTGCCGGGGCTGCCCAACCGGGCCCGGGTGTCGGCGTCGGGCCGGATGGTCTCGTGGACCACGTTCGTCGGCGGGGACTCCTACACCAGCAGCGGGTTCTCCACCCGCACCGGCTTCCTCGACACCCGCACCGGTGCCGCCGTCACCACGTTGGAGGACTTCGCGATCCGCCGCGACGGCCGGCCCTACCGCAGCCCCGACGTCAACGTCTGGGGCGTCACGTTCGCCGGCGACGACAACACGTTCTACGCCACCCTGTCCACCGCCGGGAAGCGCTGGCTGGTCCGGGGCGACGCCGCCGCCCGGACCGTGACGACGGTACGGGAGAACGTCGAGTGCCCGTCGCTGTCGCCGGACGGCACCCGGATCGCGTTCAAGGAGGCGGTCGACGCCGACCCGGCGAAGGGCTGGCGGCTGTCCGTGCTCGACCTGCGCACCATGCGGGTGACCGCCACCGCCGAGCGGGCCAGCGTGGACGACCAGGCCGCCTGGCTGGACGGGACGACACTTGCCTACACGCTGCGCCAGGACGACGGCCGACCGGACGTCTGGTCGGTGCCGGCCGACGGCTCCGGCGCGCCCCGGATGCTGCTGCCCGGCGCGGAGTCGCCGTCCCCGCTGACCTGACGGCCGACCGACAGCAGCAGCCCGGCCGCGGCCAGGACCACCCCGGCGCCGGCCGCGTACCCGGGCAGCCCGGTCGGCACGCCCAGGTAGACGGTGATGCCGAGGATCCGGGACAACCCCCAGGGCAGCAGCGCCATCTGGTCGTTCCACACGGTCAGCGCGCGTTCCGCGCCGACGGACGCGACCAGCCCGGCGAGCACCGCCAGCGGCACCCCGGCGGCGGTGAGCGTCCGCCCGACGGCGCGGCGGCGGGTCAGCCCGTACCTGTCGCGCAGCACCACGGCGGTCGCCACGAACAGCCAGCAGAACGCCGCCACCGCCACGGTCAGGTAGACCGCGCGGCGGGCCGGCGCGGTCCAGAACACGAACCAGTAGCGGCCCGGCCCGCGCCCGGCCAGCACCGCCAGCAGCAGGGCGCTGCGCAGCACCGCCACCCCGCCGAGCACCGCCCACAGGTGGAAGGGGTCCCGCCGGCCCACCACCAGCCGGGCGACGAGCGCGAACAGCGCCCACCCGCCGAGCGTGACCAGCAGGTGCGCGGGCGCGGCGAACCAGGTGAACGCCAGCCGGCTCGCCACCAGCACCACCGCCGGCACCAGCCAGACCAGCACCCGGTCCAGCCGGGACGCCGGTGCCGGCAGCGCGGCCAACCGCCACGGGCGCAACGCGCCGAGCAGCAGGGCCCGGGCCGCCGCGCC
>NZ_CADEAU010000411.1 GCF_902825405.1 Micromonospora maritima
GGGCGCGGCAGGGGTCGGCCCGTCCGGCGCGGCCGAGCCGCCCGGGGTGACCGGGGCCAGCGCGACCGGCAGGTCCTGGGCGGCCTGACCGGTGCCCGGGGCGCCCTTGAGCACCACCAGCGCGGTGGTGCCGGCGGCCAGGCCGGTGATCGCGAGGAACGCGCGACGCATGGGTGGTGCCTCTCCTACAGCTCGAACGCGGTGAGGTGGATCTGGCGACGGGGCACGCCGGCGGCGCGCAGCGCCTTCACGGCCTCGTCGACCATGCCGGCGGGGCCGCACAGGTAGACGTCGCGTCGGGTCAGGTCGGGCACCAGCCGGCGCAGGCCCTCGGGGTTCATCACCTGGCGGGGGCCGGGGTCGTCGCGGCGGCCGATCACGTACCAGACCGAGGTCTGCCGGGCCTGGGCCAGCCAGTCCAGCTCCCGGTGCAGCAGCACGTCGGCCGGGGTACGGGCCCGGTAGATCAGCGCCGCACCGGGCGGCAGTTCCTCCAGCATCGCCCGCAGCGGCGTGATGCCACTGCCGCCGGCGATGAGCAGGGCCCGCTCGCGGGTGCGGTGCGCGGCGGTGAACGTTCCGGACGGGCCCTCGGCCCACACCCGGGTGCCGGGGGTGAGGTCGCGCAGTTCGGCGGTGTGGCCGCCGACGACCTTCACGGTGAGCCGCAGCCAGCGGCCGTTGGCCGCCGCCGAGACCGAGAACGGGTGCGACTGCCACCAGCAGCCGGGGTTGAGGAACCGCCACCGGAAGTACTGGCCGCCGAGCATGTCGATCTGGTTGAGCCGCTCACCGGTCAGGTAGATCGAGACGGTGTCCGGGCTCTCCGCCACCACGTCGGCCACCCGCAGCCGGTGCCGCAGGTTGAACACCAGCGGCTTGACCAGGCGACCCCACGCCAGAGCGGCCACCACCAGCAGGTACGCGGCGATCCAGCCGGTGCGCACCGGCCCGGGCTCGTAGAGCTGGGCGCCGTTGCTGAACTGGTGCGCGTACCCGAGCAGCAGCGTGAGGTAGCTGGTCAGGTGCAGGACGTACCAGAGTTCGTACGGCAACCGGCGGCGTACGCCACGCACCGCGGTGAGCCCGACCGCCACCATGACGCCGGCGGCCACGAACGCGGAGACCATGTCCTCGTAGTCGGTCAGCAGCGCGCCGACCTCGCCGAGGACCGAGTTCTTCTCCTGCCGGGCGTAGCCCACCACCAGCAGCGCCGTGTGGGCGAGCACGGCCACCAGGAGCGTGGCGCCGAGGTCGCGGTGCAGCCGGGAGATCCGCTCGCCGCCGAGCGTGCGTTCCAGCACGCCGAGCCGGCTCATCATCAGCACCTGCGCCAGCAGCAGGTAGCCGGCGACCAGGCCGGTGACCCGACCGCCGGCGGTGAGCACGTCGGCGGTGTCGGCCAGCGAGCCGGCCGGGGTGTCCAGCCACCACGGCAGGACCGCGGCGACCAGACCGAGCCAGAACACCACCGCCAGCGCACGCCGGCCGCCGGGCCCGCGGCGCGGCCGACCCGGCGGTACGGAAGCAGCCGGACGGCCGCCGTACGGGGCGGAGTGCCCGGTACGGCGGCCGGCGGCGTGGGTGTCCTGATACGTCACGCGTACATCTTGATCGGGGTGAACTTCTGTCGGGGGAAGACCTTGTCCACCTGGGCGGCGGTCAGGCCGAACCGGCCCTGCGCCACCGACCCGTAGACGTTGAACATGTTGTTGTACTCCGGCACGTCGCCGCTGTCCAGCTTGTCCAGGCCGTTCCAGGCGCCGAGCAGCGACCCGGCGAGCTTGCGCCCGGACAGCACGGTGACCACGCCGCCGTGCCCGTGGTCGGTGCCGCCGCCGTTCGAGCCGACCCGGCGGCCGAACTCGCTGGACACCATGATCGTCACGTCCGACGCCCGGTCGCCCAGGTCGGTGAAGAACGCGGCCATGGCGTTGGCCAGCTCGTTGAGCCGCCGCCAGAGCTGGCCGCCCTCGCTGGTGCCCTGGTTCTCGTGGGTGTCGTAGCCACCCATGCCCACGGTGGCCACCCGCACGTTCGCCCCGCCCTTGATGAGCTGGGCGAGCTGCTGGAACGCGTTGCCGACGCCCTCGTACTTGACCCCGGCCGCGGCGGTGTACGGCTTGGCGGCGAGCCGCTGGGCGGTGGCCAGCGCGCCCATGCCCTCGATGACCGACTCCTCCACCGGGTGGTTGATCCCGGTGAACAGGCCACGGATCGCCTTCTCGGTGGCGGCGCGGTACTTGTCGTCGCCGTTGAGCCGCAGCTCCCCGACGCTGTTGAGGGAGATCGCGCCGTTCACGCCGACCAGCGAGCGGGGCAGCGTGCTGCCGATGCCGACGCTGCGGAACGCGGTGCCCTTGCCGAGCGTGTCGACCAGGCTGTCCAGCCAGCCCCGGCCACCGGTCTCACCGGGCAGGCCGCCCAGGTTGCAGGCGTCGGCGGCCTGGAAGTGGCTGCGGGACAGCCGCGGGTCGGAGACCGCCGGCACGAAGCCGAGCTGGCCGGCCTTGAGCCACTTCTCCAGCGGGGCGAACGCGCTGGTCAGCTTGAAGCCGCGGCCCAGGGCCAGCGAGTCGTTGCCGAGCAGCAGGTCGGGCCGGGCCTTGGCCAGCACCGGGTCGTCGGCCGGCGCGACCAGGCTGAGCCCGTCCAGCCCGCCGTAGAGGAAGACGTGGATCAGGGTGCCGGTCTTGGTCGCCGCGAACGACGCCGAGGTGGTGACGAACTGCGCGGTGGCCAGCGCGGTCGCGGTGGCCGCGGCGCCGGCGACGAAGGTGCGCCGGGTGACGCCCCGGCCGTCCTGCTGGGCCTCCTCGACCTCCTCCAGCCGACGGTACCGGTCGGCCTCGGCCGCGTTCTCGGCCGCGACGATGTCGGCCTCGGCGCGCAGCAGCGCCTCGGCCGGGTTGTCGGCCAGCCGCCGCAGGTCGGGGCATTCGGGGTGCAGGGGGTACGGGTTCACGGTCATCTCCATCGAATGCCTCACCGGAGGTGGTGCTGGGGGGACGCGAGGATCGTCCGCGCGACCGCGGCGATGGCCCCGTTGAAGGTGGCGTCGACCTTGGTGCTCTCGGTGACCCCGGCCACCGCGAGCACGAGCTTCTTCTCCTTGGCGCTCAGCTTCTGGTGCACGAGCTTCTGCGCCAGCGCGTCCACGTACGCCCCGGCGGTCGCCGGCGGCTTCGCCACCAGCTTCTCCGGCTTGACGTAGGTGAACTGCTTGCGCCACCCGCCGAGCAGGTCGCCTGCCTCGTTCCAGCCGTCGATCATGGTGCCGGCCGAGGTCCACGCCAGGTAGACGTCGGCGTAGCCGTCCGGAGTGGGCTTGCCCATCGGGTACTGGCCCAGCTCGCGCATCTTGTCCTGGATCTGGCGCAGGCCCTGCGCGAACGGCGTACGCCGCTTGTCGCCCTCGAAGCCGGCCGTCGCGTCCGGGCCCACGCCCAGCGACCGGTACGTGGCGACCAGGTACTCCATCGGCCGGCGCACCTTCTGGCCGACCGCGGCCCAGAACTCCGACGAGCTGAACAGCGTCGCCAGCACCGGGCGGATGTTGCCCTTGTTGGTGGTGTACGCCTTCGCCAGCCGGTCCACGATCGACTTCGGCGGCGTGTCGGAGACGAACCGGGTGGCCAGGTTCTGGGCCACGTACTTCGCGGTCGACGGGTGCAGCGCGATGTACCGGATGTACGAGTCGATCACCTTGTCGGCGACCTTGGGGTCGCTGGAGTTGTTGGCGTGGCTGAAGCCGAGGATCTTCACCTTGCCGACGTAGTGCCGGTCGGCGAAGAACATGTACTTGCCGTCGGCGACGCCCCGGCCGGTCTGCAGCATCGCCGCCTGCCGCACGTCCTTCTCGGTGTAGCCGCCGTCCACACCGACCGAGTACAGCTCCAGGTTCTCCCGGGCCAGGTTCTCGTTGATCGCGTCCTTGCGCGAGTCGACCTGGTTCAGGTAGAGCAGCAGCGCCGGGTGCTTGTTCGCGGCGACCAGCATCTCCGGGTAGCTGCCCAGCGCGTGCTTGCGGATGACGTCCCGGTCGAACGCGTTGCGGTAGTTCTCCCCGCCGTCGAAGTCGGCCGCCACGTGCAGGAAGTCGTTCCAGAAGTCGACCATCACCTCGAAGAGCTGGCGGTCGGACCAGATCTGCCGGGCGATGGTGGCGTCCACCGTCTCCCGGGCCGGGTCGACGCCGCGCTCGTTGAGCTGCTCGCGCTGGTCCCGCAACTGGGTCGGGCTCAGCTTGAGCGAGGGCAGCTCGGCCAGCTTCAGCTCGGCCTTGGTCGGGGCGATCTTCTCCGGCTGGAGCTGCCCGCGCAGCCAGTCGTCGATGCCGACGCGCTTCACCTCGGCCATCAGCGTCGGCGTCGGACCGAAGGTGGTGCGGCTCAACAGGTGCCGGATGGGGTCCTTGGCGAGCACCGTCTGCACGGTCACCTTGGTCGCCGCGGCGGCGGCCGCCGGGCTGCCGAAGAGCTGGCCGCCGGTCGGGGCGTTGCGCTTGAGCGCCGCACCGGCCCGCGAGCCCATGTAGCTCTCGTTCTGCTCGGTGTAGGTCCGCACGGTGCTCGGCTGCTGGCCGCTGGGCCGGGCCGTGGTGCCGTCGGTGGTCACCGTGCCGGTGGCGTCACCGGCCACCTCGTCGGTGAACAGGCCACGGATCTGCGGGGACAGGGCCAGGGCGGCGCCGCCGGCGACCACCGCCGCGCCGCCGAGGGTGGCGAGGGCGCGACGCCGG
>NZ_CADEAU010000412.1 GCF_902825405.1 Micromonospora maritima
CTGACCGCGGTCCCGGTGGGCGCGGCCCTCGTCGGCGCGGTCCCGGTGGACGTGGTTCCGGCCGGGACGGCCTCGACCGGCGTGGTCCCGGCCGGCGTGGTCCCGGCCAGGGCCGCGCCGGCGAGCAGGCAGGCGAACGGCACGGTGAAGACCAGGTAGCGGGTCACCCAGAGCGGCACCACCGTCCCGGCGACGAAGAGCAGCAGCACCGGCAGTAGTACGGCGGCTCCGGGCAGCAGCGCCCGCCGGCCCAGCCGGACCGCGCCGAGCGCCGCGAGGGCCAGCAGGAACCCACCCACCACGCCGCTCTGCGCCAGCCCACCGGGCAACGCCGCCAGATCCGACAGGCGGGCCGGGTCCACCCAGTCGAGTTGCCGGCCGCGCTGGCCCCGGGCGACGAGCGCCAGCGGGGTGACGAGCACGACTGCCGGCAGCAGCGCCAGCAGCCACCGCGCCAGTACCCGGCGGCCGGGCGCCGGTGCCTCCCGGGACCCGTCGGGCGGGTCGACGACCGCCGCCGGTCCGCGTACGGCGGTCAGCAGCACCACCACGGCGTGCGCGGCGAGCAGGGTGAGCGCGATCAGGTGGACCAGGGCGAGCGCGGCGACGGCGAGCGCGTACCCGGTCCAGCGTCGCCAGGTCGGCCGGCGCAGCGCGTCGACCAGCAGCAGCGTGGCGAGCACGGCGAACAGCGTCGCGAGCGCGTACGGGCGGGCCTCCTGGCCGTACCGCGAGGTGGCCGGCAGCACCGCGAACAGCAGGCCCGCCAGCAGCCCGGCGCGGTCACCGGCGAGGCGTGCGCCGAGCCGGGCGGTCGACGCGGCGGCGGCGGCCATGGCCAGCGCGGAGGGCAGGCGTAACGCCGTCGGCGAGGTGCCGACCAGAGCCGTCCACCCGTGCACGAGCGCGTAGTACGGCCCGGTGGCGGCGTCGATGACGCGGGTCAGCCGGACCAGGTCGGGCAGCGGACGGGTGGCGGCGCTCCAGGTGGCCAGCTCGTCGCGCCACGGCTGCGCGTGTCCGATCCCGACCAGCGTGACCGCCAGCGTGAGCAACCCCGGTACGACCCACACCGGCCAACCGAGGCGGGTTCGGGACGGCGCAGGCTCGGCGAACGCGCTCACCTCCCCACCGTCACACGCCCGCCCGCCCCCACCACCCCGCTCCGCCGATTCCACCCCACCGGTCCCCCGGGCGCCGGGCCCCGACGGTCGATCATGAGGTTGACGGCATCCGCCGTCCTTCTTGTCCCCGCCAACCTCATGATCGACGGTCCGGCGCGGGAGTGACGCTGGTCACGGGGGGTGGGGGGTGGACGGGTGTCGATCGAGGCGAGGGCGCCCGTGATGTGGGATCACCGGGGCGGGCGGTGGTCGGTGGGACGGTGGTGTGGCAGCATGAGGCCCATGACCGCCGCTGTCGTCCGCCGCTTCGTGGCACGTCGCCACGTCGACTACGGCCGCGTGCGCAGCGCGATCTGTCCGGCCCACTGACGACGCCCGACCCATCCGTCTCGGGCGCGCTCCGCGCCGGCCGTCACCGACACCGCCGTCCTCGGCCCTTCTGGGCCGGCCGCCGCGTCCGCGCTCCAGGCACCGCAGCAGACAATCGGAGGACGCCGCGATGGCGGTCAGCAGCACCCCCACCCGCTCGGACCACCCGGCTCCCGCCGCACGGGCGCCCCGTCGACCGCGCGGCGAGGGCCAGTGGGCACTCGGGCACCGTGAGCCGCTCAACCCCAACGAGCGGATCAAGAAGGACGACGACCCGCTCAACGTGCGGGACCGGATCGAGAACATCTACGCCCACCGGGGCTTCGCCTCGATCGACCCGCAGGACCTGCGGGGCCGGTTCCGCTGGTGGGGGCTCTACACCCAGCGCAAGGCCGGCATCGACGGCGGGCGCACCGCCGTGCTGGAGCCGCACGAGCTGGAGGACGAGTTCTTCATGCTCCGGGTCCGGGTGGACGGCGGCCAGCTCAGCCTGGCCCAGCTGCGCGTGGTCGCGGAGATCTCCCGCGAGTTCGCCCGGGACACCGCCGACATCACCGACCGGCAGAACATCCAGTACCACTGGATCCGGGTCGAGGACATGCCGGAGATCTGGCGCCGGCTGGAGGCGGTCGGCCTGCAGACCACCGAGGCCTGCGGCGACTGCCCGCGGATCGTGCTCGGCAGCCCGGTCGCCGGGGTGGCCCGGGACGAGCTGCTCGACCCGACGCCGGCGATCGACGAGATCGTCCGCCGGTACGTCGGCGACAAGGCGTTCTCCAACCTGCCCCGCAAGTTCAAGACCTCGATCTCCTGGCTGGTCGACACGCCGTACGAGGCGAACGACATCGCGTTCCTCGGCGTCGACCACCCTGAGCACGGCCCCGGCTTCGACGTCTGGGTGGGCGGCGGGCTGTCCACCAACCCGATGCTGGCCAAGCGGCTCGGCGTCTGGGTGCCGCTGCACGAGGTGCCGGACGTGTGGGCCGGCGTGGTCGGCATCTTCCGCGACTACGGCTACCGGCGGCTGCGCAACCGGGCCCGGCTGAAGTTCCTGGTCGCCGACTGGGGTGTGGAGCGCTTCCGCGAGGTGCTGGAGAAGGAATACCTGGGCCGCGCGCTGCTCGACGGGCCGGCCGCGGAGCTGCCGGCGAAGCCGGTGGACCACATCGGCGTGCACCCGCAGCGCGACGGCGCCAACTACGTGGGCGCGGCCCCGGTGGTGGGCCGGGTCTCCGGCACCCAGCTGGCCCGGCTGGCCGACGTCGCGCAGGAGCACGGCAGCGACCGGGTGCGGCTCACCCCGTACCAGAAGTTGCTGGTGCTGGACGTGGCGCCGGAGCGGACCGAGTCCCTGGTGACGGCGTTGCGCGGGATCGGCCTGGAGGCCCGGCCGTCGGCCTGGCGGCGCGGCACCATGGCCTGCACCGGCATCGAGTTCTGCAAGCTGGCCATCGTGGAGACCAAGCGGCGTGGCGAGGAGCTGGTGGCCCGGCTGGAGGAGCGGCTGCGCGACTTCGACGCGGACATCTCCATCCACCTCAACGGGTGCCCGAACGCCTGCGCCCGCACCCAGGTCGCGGACATCGGGCTCAAGGGCCAGCTCGTGGTCGGCCCGGACGGCCGGCAGGTCGAGGGCTTCCAGGTGCACCTGGGTGGCGGCCTCGGCATGGCCGCCGGCCAGACCGCCGGTTTCGGCCGCAAGCTGCGCGGCCTGAAGACCACCGCCGACGACCTTCCGGAGTACGTGGAACGGCTGGCCCGCCGCTACCTGGCCGGCCGGACCGAGGGCGAGACGTTCGCCCGCTGGGTGATCAGAGTCGACGAGGAGGAGCTCCGATGAGTGAGCGAAGCGAGCGAATCATCCGGCTCAGCGCGGCCGTGCCTCACCGTGCCGGCGAGCGAAGCGAGGCGGCACGATGAGCGACGCCCGATCTGCGCCTCTCTACTGCCCCTACTGCGGGGAGGAGGACCTGCGACCGCACGAGGCCGGGCACGGCGCGTGGGAGTGCCACGCGTGCGCGCGGGTCTTCTCGGTGAAGTTCACCGGTCTGCTGGGCCGGGCGGTGGCCCGGTGAGCGGCCTGGTCTCCGCCGCGGGCCTGGGCCTGGTCGGCGCGGCCGGTCCCGCCGACCCGGCCCGGCGGGACCCGGAGGAGTTGCGCGCGCTCGCCGAGGAGGCCGGGCGGGAGCTGGCGGACGCGCCCGCGATCGAGATCGCCAGGTGGGCGGTGGAGACGTTCGGCGAGCGGTTCTGCGTGACCAGTTCGATGGCCGACGGCGTGTTGGCGCACCTGGTCTCCCGGGTCGCTCCCGGCGTGGACGTGGTGTTCCTGGACACCGGGCTGCACTTCCCGGAGACCCTGCGGGTCCGCGACGAGGTGGCCCGGCGGATGCCGGTGCGGGTCCGCTCGATCCGCCCCCGGATGACCGTCGGGCAGCAGGACGGCCAGTACGGGCCGCGCCTGTTCAGCCGGTCGCCGGACGACTGCTGCCAGTTGCGCAAGGTGGAACCGCTGGAGCGGGCGCTCGCCGGGTACGACGCCTGGGCCGCCGGGCTGCGCCGGGAGGAGTCGCCGACCCGGGCGAACACGCCTGTGGTGGGCTTCGACCCGCGCCGCGGCAAGGTCAAGGTGAACCCGATCGCCGCCTGGACGCAGCGTGAGGTGGACGCGTACGTGGCCCGGCACGACATTCCGGTGAACGAGTTGTTCGCCCGGGGCTACGGCTCGATCGGCTGCTGGCCGTGCACCCGCCGGACCAGGGCGGGGGAGGACCCCCGGGCGGGCCGCTGGGCGATGTTCGAGAAGACCGAGTGCGGGCTGCACACCTGACGGCCGCGCCACCTGTGGTGCTGGTGGCGCACGGCAGCCGCGATCCGCGGGCGGCCGAGGCGACCCGGGCGCTGGCCCGGGCGGTGGCGGCCACGTGTCCCGGCCGCCCGGTGCTGCCGAGCTGGCTCGACCACACCGACCCCGGTCCGACGGAGGTGCTGCGGGGACTGGCCGCCGACGGGCACTCCCGGGCGGTGCTGGTGCCGCTGCTGCTCACCGCCGCGTACCACCGCAAGGTGGACATCCCGGCGGCGGTGGCGGCGGCCGGCACGGACCTCGACGTGCGGGTGACCGAGGTGCTGGGGCCGACCGGCGGCACGGTGGACGGTCGGTTGCTGGCCGGGTTGCGGCGCCGGCTGGCGGAGGCGGCCGGGGACGACCCGGTCGCCTGCGCGGTGACGGTGAACCGCAG
>NZ_CADEAU010000413.1 GCF_902825405.1 Micromonospora maritima
GCACGTCACGGCCCAGGGCCGCTGGGTCGCCGACCGGGTACGCGTGGTCGACACCCTCGCCGAGGCGGACGCCGCGGCGGCGGTCGTCGTCGCCGAGCCGTTCACCGGCACCGCCGAGGAGGCGCGCGCCGCGGTCGACGGGCTGTCGAAGTACCTGGCCGACGGGGCGGTGCTGAGCGTCGCCGCGCCGCTGTTCCGCACCGAGGGCGCGGGCGCCGAGCTGGACCGGCAGGGCGTGCTGCACGGCGTCCGCACCGACGTGGTGCTGCGCAACTCCCCGCCGGTACGCGTGCACCACCTGCGCTTCACCCCGGCACCGGCGGCGCTGGCCGCCTCGCTGTCGCCGGCGTACCGGCCGTCGAGCGTGCCGCTGACCCGGCAGATGCACATCGACTCCAACGGGGTGGCCGCCGCCGGCATCACGCTCGGCCTGGCCGCCCTCGCCCGGGCCGTCCGGCCGAAGTCCCGGCTCTGGCTGCTGCCGGCGCTGGCCGCCGCCCCGGTGGCCGCGTTCTTCCGGGACCCGGAGCGGGACGTCCCGGAGGACCCGTCGGCCGTGGTCGCGTCCGCGGACGGTCAGGTCCTCTCCGTGCAGCGGCTGCAGGACGAGCGCTTCGGCGACGGCGAGTGGCTGCGGGTCGCGGTGTTCCTGTCGGTGCTCGACGTGCACGTCAACCGCGCGCCGGTGGCCGGCAAGGTGGTCGACTACTTCGTGGCCGACGGCGGGTTCGTCAACGCGATGAAGCCGGACGCCGAGCACAACGTGGCGGCGTACACGGTGCTGGACACCGACCACGGGACGGTGGTGGTGGCCCAGCGCACCGGCCTGATCGCCCGCCGGATCGTGCAGCGGGCACCGGTCGGCTCGCTGCTGGCCCGGGGCGAGCGGTTCGGCCTGATCCGGTTCGGCTCGCGGACCGACGTCTACCTGCCGGCCGACGCCGCGGACCCGCTGGTCGGGCCGGGCGACAAGGTGGTCGGCGGCAGCACGGTCATCGCCCGCTGGCGCTGAGGCGGGAGAACGGAGAAGGGGCGCCGCGCGATGCGCGGCGCCCCTTCTCGTCGTCCGTGTCGCCTCAGGCGGCCCGGCGCTGGTGCAGCCAGAGCAGCGGGCCGCTGACCAGGTAGCCCACCACCACGAGGGCGAAGGTGAGCCGGATGTCGACGAGCGCGCCGACGACCGGGGCCAGCCAGAGCCACGGCGGCAGCTTCAGCAACCGGGCCAGCTTGGCGTAGGGGAAGCTCGACACCATGGCGAAGGCGAGCAGCGCCACGCCGGCGACCATCACCAGGCCGGAGACCGGCACGCCGATCGCCACGGTCAGGGCGAGCACCGCCGCCGCCATGGTGGTCGGTACGCCGCAGAAGAAGCGACCGTCCTTGGGTGAGACGTTGAAGCGGGCGAGCCGGATCGCCGCGCACGCGGCGACCAGGGCGCAGGCGACCGCGGCGGCCGCCGGGGGCACCGAGCCGGCCAGCGAGGCGTAGACCACCACCGGCGCGGCGAGGCCGAACGAGCACATGTCGGCGAGCGAGTCCATCTGCGCGCCGAACGGGCTGGCCACGCCGAGCTTGCGGGCCAGGGCGCCGTCGAGACCGTCGAACGCGACGCACGCGATCAGGCAGACGGCGGCGATCCGCACCTCGCCCTGCATGGCCAGGAAGATGGCCAGCATGCCGAGCATGAGGCTGCTCAGGGTGCAGGCGTTGACCAGCGCGAACTTGGCACGGCGGGCGGCGGTCCGCTCGCCGGGCAGGAGCGGGATGGACATCGCCGGGGACTCGTCGACCGGCGCGGCCGGGATGAGCACCGGGCTGACCGGGCGTACCGCCTCGATCTCGGCGTCGAGCCGGCCGTAGCGGAGCCGCTGGCGGTCGGCGTAACGGTGGTCGGGGGTGACCAGGTCGGTCCCGGGGGCGCCGTCGCGGCGGCCCACCCGGACCAGCAGCACCTGGCGGGCGAACGTGCTGCTGCGGCGCAACCGGCCCGCCCAGCGACGCCCTGCGGGGCGCGGACTGTCAGTCGTACGACGCCGGCGCCATGGGGCTCTCGGCACGTTTCCTCCATCACCGGATCGGCTGGCCGCCCACGTCGGGGCGGGTGTCCGGCTGTCTCGTGCCGGACCTTTCGGGCCCGGCAGCCCATTTGCGGAGTACACCATTGCACAGGGGATAGGGGCTTGGCGATAGCTGCCGGCGGTACTTATAACTCCCTTAACCGCGCGAACCGCTCACTTATTCCCATCTCGGGCCTCAACGCCCGTTTTCGTCGACCAATCCCTCCTTCCGACTGTACCGGAGGTGGCCCAGGCCGGCTCGGCGAGCGGTTCAGCTCACTTGCTGCCGGGTGGCCCGGGCCGCCACGTCGGTCAGCCGCAGCCCGGCGACCTCGGCCGGCGCGAACCAGGCGGCCCGGGCGGTGGAACCACCCGCCTGCTCGGTCACCACCGCCTCGGTCGGCGCGTCCACGCGCACCCGGTAGATCACCCGGATGCCGTGCCAGTCCAGCGGGCGGCGCTCCGGGCCCAGCGCGCCCGGATTGTGCAGGTTGTCCACGGCCAACAGGTCGACCACCCGCCCCAGCTGACCCGCCTCCTCGACCAGTTCCCGCAGCAGCCCGGCGGCCGGCTGCTCACCGTGGTCGGTGCCGCCGCCGGGCAGGTGCCACCGCCCGGCGCCCGGGTAGCCGTCGGCGATCATGGTGAGCAGCACCCGGCCGCCCGGATCGGTGACCAGCCCGTACGCGGCGAAACGCTGCCGCCGGTCCACGTCCGGTCCGGCCGGCGCGACGGGCCGACCCCGGGGCAGGTCGGCCGGCAGCGGCGTCACCGGCAGGCCGAGCAGCTCGGCGGTGAACGGCATCAGCGGCCGGGCCGCGGCCTCCTCGGGGGTGAACCAGGCCACCTCGTCGGTCCCGCCGTCCGGCTCCGGGCGCAGCCGCCCGCCCCGGGCCTCGACGTCGAAGATCAGCCGGTCGGTGTGCAGCGCGACACGCTCGTCCCGGAAGACGGCGACGTCGGCGACGGCGGCCCGGATCGTGTCGACCGCCACGGTCAGGCCGGTCTCCTCGGCGAACTCGCGCACCACGGCATCGGCCGGGTGCTCCGCGTGCGCGACGCCGCCGCCCGGCAGCTGCCACACCCCCGGGCAGGGGCATCCGGCCGCCCCACGCGCCAGCAGCACCCGCCCGTCGGAGTCCCGCAGCACCCCGTACGCCCCGACCCGCCGCTCTTCCCGCACCCGCACCCACTCCGTCCCGCCGCCCCACTCCGTCGATCATGAGGTTAGCGGTACCGAGGCGGACATTTCGCGCCGTCAACCTCATGATCGTCGGAGTGGGACGGGGGGCGGGACGGACGGGTGGGCTGTCAGAGGAGGTGGGCGGCCTGGACCGCCTCGGCCGTCACCTCGGTGAGGCGGTCGGTGGGGAGGGCGCCGAGTTCCTCGCGGCGGAACCAGCGGGCCTCGCACGTCGAGCCGCCGACGTCCGTCACGGTGGGCGGCGCGGGCTGGTCGACCACCACCCGGTAGAAGGCGCGTACGCCGTGCCAGTCGATCGGGTAGCCCTCCGGACCGAGCGAGGCGGCGTCGCGGTGGCTGGCCACCCCGAGCAGCTCGACCAGGCGGCCGGTCTGCCCGGTCTCCTCGACCAGCTCCCGGATCAGCGCGGCCCCCGGCTGCTCGCCGTAGTCGGTGCCGCCGCCGGGCAGGTGCCAGCAGCCGGCGCCCGGGTAGCCGTCGGACACCCGGGTCAGCAGCACCCGCTCCTCCGGGTCGGTGACCACGGCGTACGCGGCGAAGCGCTGCGCCCGGTGCAGCCCGTCCGGGCCGGGGACGGCGTAGAACGAGGGGAACTCGGGGACCTCCGCCGGCACGATGTCGTCGGTGGAGGCGGGCAGGCCCAGGGCGCGTGCGGTGAACGAGCGCAGCGGCAGCTCCCGGGCCTCGTCGAGGGTGAACCAGCGGGCCAGGTCGGTGGGGCGGCCGACCCGCTCGGTCAGCGTGCCGCCCCGGACCGACACGGTGTAGAGCAGCCGGTCGGTGTGGATCGTGATGCGCCGCTCGGGCAGCGCCCGCATGTCGGCCAGCACGTCCTGGAGGCCGGCGACCGCCACCGAGAGCCCGGTCTCGGCCGCGGTCTCCCGGACGACCGTGTGCTTGGGGTCCTCTCCGTGGTCGACCGCTCCCCCGGGGAGCGACCAGGTGCCGGGGGTGCCGGAGCGCTCCGATGCGCGGACCAGCAACACTCGGCCGTTTGAATCAGCACAAACTGCGTATGCCGCGATCCTGCGCAGCGGCTCCAGCGAGGTGGTCACGGGAGCAAATTCTCCCCGGCCCGGGTTACCTCCATCGAAAAGAGTCAGATTCCTGACTCTCGGCTGGCGCCTCAGGGACGGATCAGGGTAGGCGTCCGGGCGGTCACCGAGGTCGCCCGCCGACCGGCGCGGGACCGTGGAGACATGACCTCCACGAACCCCTCCCAGGCCCCGTACAAGCAGCTCCGCCGCCCGGTCAGCGACCGCATGATCGCCGGTGTGGCAAGCGGCCTCGGCCGCTACTTCGCGCTCGACCCCACGCTGGTCCGGGTGGTCTTCGCGACCGCCACCGTGCTCACCGGCGGGCTGGCCGCGCTCGCGTACCCGATCATGTGGTTCCTGATGCCCGAGGAGCCGGCCGGCGCGCCCGCCTGGCCGCACCCGCCGGGCACCGCGCCCGGCTGGCCGCCGGTCCCGCC
>NZ_CADEAU010000414.1 GCF_902825405.1 Micromonospora maritima
CCCGGGCCGGTCGGCGTCGGGCCGGTCGGCGTCGGGCCGTGCCGGTGGGACGGGCACCGGTCGCCGGGTCCGCAGGACGTCCGTCATCGCCTCCGCCTTCGTCGCTGCCCGGCCGTGAGGTGACCGCGTCCGGGCGCGGGCAGCCGCCGCACCGGACCTCGCGGTCGGCCGGATGGTGGGAAAAGATCAGATTTCCTCGATGGGAACCTCGCCCATCATGTCACCGTCGATCTTTGCTGGCCGATCCCCGGATCGTGTCGGCAGTCGATGCGTTCGGTGACCGGAGTGGCACGTTCGGCCAATTCCCGAGCGCCGGTAAGAAATGCGATTGCGGACGGCTCGCTCGCCGCCCGTGTCGCCTACCGGCGTGATGTCGCCCGTGTCGGTCATCGCCTTTCCCGCCACCTCCACCGCACTGTGGAGGGATTTGCCTGATGCGTGCGGCGATGACTCCTATGCGGGTATGCGTTCGAGCGTTCTGCCAGCTCAGGCGATGTTCTATGTGGACCGTTGACAGCGTGATCTTCGATGGCATACGGTCACGAGGAATCCTCACCCCGGTCCAGCGGCCCGGCCGTCGATCTGTGCGTCGAAGCCGATCACACCGTTCTCCGGCGATTGTGCGGACAATTGCGCCGGCGCTCCCGCCGCACGGTCGGATATCCGCGCCCTCCCCGAACCCCTTTCCGCCCCCCGTTTCTGTCGACATTTCCCGCCCCGCCGGTCACCTACCCGTCACCACCCCACCCCGCCCCACCCTCCACCCCGCCCCTCACCCCGCTGATCATGAAGTTGGCGGCGACAAAAGGGACGGAGAAGGCGGCCAACTTCATGATCGTGGGCGTGGGCGTGGGCGTGGGCGTGGGGTGGGGCCGGGTGGGGGTGGGCGGTGGCCGATCGGTGGAGGAGAGCCACCGGTGTGGCCGGAATTGATGTCGAGCGGTCGATTACCGGTGCGGCGGCGTATCGCGAGAAGTCCTTGCCTCCTACGGTGACGTCCGGCACGCGGACGGAGGGGCCCGGGAACCACCCGGGGACGCCGTCCCGGCGGACAGGGGAGTTGTCTCGATGCGAGTTTGGAGTCGCGCGGTCGCGGTGCTCGCCGCCGGCGCGGTCGTGGTCGCCGGGGTACCGGCCGTCGCCGGTACCGTCACCGTCCGGGACGCGGGCGCCACCGGGCGCACCGGCGCGGAGACGCTGGGTGGCAGCGCCGCGATCGGCGCCGCCCGTACGGTCGCCACCCGGGCGCAGGTCACCCCCGGCGACACCCGGCTGGTGCCGTCCACGCCCCGCACCGACACGCCGCGGATCACCAACGGCGAGATCACCGACATCGAGGTGATCGGCAACCGCGTCTTCATCGCCGGCACCTTCACCTCGATCGCGAACGTCGGCGGGACGGCGATCGCCCAGAAGTCGTTGGCCTCGTACAACCTGGACACCGGGAAGGTGGACACCGGCTTCCGGCCGACCATCGACGGCGCGGTCGCCGCCGTGGAGGCGTCGCCGGACGGGTCCTCGCTCTACATCACGGGCTCGTTCAACACGATCAACGGGGTCACCAAGCGCAAGATCGCCCGGCTCAACCCGACCACCGGCGCGCCGATCGCGGCGTTCACCGCGAACGCGAGCGCGCGGGGGACCGCGCTTGCCGTCAGCCCCACCGCCGTCTACGTCGGTGGTCAGTTCGCCACCGTGAACGGGGTCGCCCGCAGCGGCCTGGTCGCGCTCAACCCCACCAGCGGCGCGGTCGACACCGCGTTCAACCTGCCGCTCACCGGCGGCATCGGGGTCGGCGGCATGCTCACCGTGCAGCAGCTCAAGCTCACCCACGACCGCAGCAAGCTGCTGGTCGTGCACACCGGGCGGCAGATCGCCGGGCAGGACCGCTACGGCGTGGCGCTGATCGGTACGGACAGCAAGGCGCTGCTGCCGTGGCGTACCCGGCTGTGGGAGGACAACCTGTCCTTCGTCGGCGGGATCCAGCGGGTCTTCGGCGGCGACATCGCGCCGGACGACTCGTACTTCGTGGTCACCAGCGGCTCGGGCGGCGACCGTCCGCCGATCAACGACACCGCCATCGCGTACCCGTTGACCGGGAACGACCACGTCGAGCCGCTCTGGATCTCCCGGCACTTCGACAGCATCTACTCCGTCGCGATCACCGCCACCGCCGTCTACGTCGGCGGGCACTTCAGCTGGCAGGAGTCGCCCACCTCGAACGTGCCGTGGCCCGGCCTGGACAACGTCGGCTACGGCACCGGTCAGGGGCTCAGCGGCTACGGCCTCGGCGACCAGGTGGTGCGCCGCGACCACCTGGGCGCGCTGGACCCGATCACCGGCACGGCGTTGGAGTGGAACCCCGGCTCCAACTCGTACGAGGGCGAGAAGGCGATGCTGGCCACCTCGCGCGGCCTGCTCGTCGGCGGCGACGGCAACACCAAGGGTGGCAAGACCACCGGCCGGGTGGCCTTCTTCGACCTGTCCCGCGAGCCCGCGCCGTCGGCGCTGGACACCACCGTCACCACGCCGATCGAGGGCGCGGTGAAGCAGGCCGGCGAGTCCTTCGCCATCGGCGGCCAGGCGCTCGCCCCGGCCGGCGTGGCGAAGGTCCAGGTGGAGATCCAGGACCGCAGGAGCCGCAAGTACCTCCAGGACGACCTGACCACCTGGGGCGCGTCGAACAGCGTCCTGGCGACCGTGGCCAGCCCGAACGCCGCCTCCACCACGTGGACCCTGCCGGTCTCCCTGCCCGCCGGCGAGTACCAGGTGCAGGCGAAGACGTTCGACCGGAACAAGGCCGGTGACACCACCAAGGCGATCAAGAAGATCGAGGCGTTCCGCTTCGACGACCTGCCGCCGTCGACCCGAATCAGCTCGCCGGTCGCCGGCCTGCTCGCGACGAAGAGCTTCGTGGCCACCGGAACCGCCACCGACGACAAGGGCGTCAACGCGCTCGTCTACTCGTTCCGCACCTCGGACAACCGCTACCTGCAGGACGACGGCACCGTCGCGCCGGTCTACAACACCTTCCGGGGTGAGCCGGACGTGATCGGCGCGGTCTCCACCACCTGGCAGTTCGAGGTGACGCTGCCGGCCGAGGGGCAGTGGCGGATGGCCGCCACCGCCGTCGACACGACCGGGCAGAGCGACCTGCGCGGCGACACCCGGGACTGGACGGTCTCCGCGACCGGCGTCCCGCCGACCGTGGCGATCACCGCGCCGGTGGCGATGACGCCGCCGACCGCCGCCGCGCCGCTCACCGTCGCGCCGGGCACCGCGATCACGTTCGCCGGCCGGGCGAGCGACGACGACGCGCTGAAGTCGGTCGAGATCTACCTGCGCAACAACACCACCCGCGAGGCGCTCGCGGCGGACGGCACCTGGGGCGCCGACTCGGTGGCCGCGTACCACCGGGTCTCCCCGCTGAACCTCGACGCCGCGACGTTCGACTGGTCCTTCACCACCGTGCCGCTCACCCCGGGCGTCTACGACTTCCGGGTACGCGCCACCGACAAGCTGGGCCTGACCACGTCCACCACCAACCTGGGCCGGCTCACCGTCACCGCGCAGGTGCCCGGCGACGCCTTCCCGAACGGGCTGCTCGGCTTCACCGGGGTGAACCAGGACGTCGACCGGCTGCACCTCGACCTGAGCGGCACGGCCACCGACGACAAGGGCGTACGGGCGGTCCGGGTGGCGCTGCGCGACCTGGACACCGGGCGGTACGTGCAGCCCAACGGCACGATGGCGGCGGCGTTCGCCACCGTCGACGCGACGCTTGCCGCGCCCGGCGCGACGAGCACCGCGTTCACCCTCGCGATCGACCTGCCCACCAAGGGCACGTACGCCGTGGAGGCGTGGGCCGTGGACACGGCGGGTCAGCAGGACGGGTCGACCACCGGCGCCACCGCCCGGTACCTGGTCTACCCGGGTGACCTCGACCCGAGGCTGGAGCCGAGCGTCACCCCGGTCGAGGGGCAGGCCTACACCGGCGGCCGGATCGTGGTGAGCGGCCGGGCGGTCGACGACGTCGGGATGCAGCGGGTGGAGGTGCAGATCTCCAACAGTGCCGGGCAGGGGATGAACTCCTCCGGCACGTTCAGCAAGCCGGGCACGGCGGGCAACTACCCGTGGATCGCGACGTTCCTCACCAGCCCGGGCTCACCGGGGTCGAACTTCGCCTACACGTCCCCGGTCGTCCCGGCCGGCACGTACACGGTGACGATCCGGGGCATGGACAACCACGGGCAGTACCAGCAGCCGCCCCGTACCGTCTCGGTGACCGTGACGGACTGAGCCGGTCGGCCGCGGGCCGGTCCGCGTCGGGGTTCCCCGGCGCCGGGCCGGCCCGCGGCCGGGTCAGGGACGGACGAGGCACATCCCGGCGACGGTCGGACGGTCCATGGTGGCCAGCGCCCGCGGTGCCGCCGCCAGGTCGATGGTGCGGGTGACCAGCTCGCCGGGGCGCAACACCCCGGCGGTGACCAGGCGCAGCATCTCCGGGTAGGCGTGCGCCGGCATGCCGTGGCTGCCGCGCAGCTCCAACTCGTACGCGATCACCAGGTCCATCGGCAGGGCGGGACGACCCTGCGCGGCGGGCAGCAGGCCGACCTGCACGTGCCGACCCCGCCGGCGCAGGCCCTCGATGGAGGCGACGCAGGTGGCGTGGCTGCCCAGCGCGTCGAGGGAGAGGTGGGCGCCGCCGCCGGTCGCCTCGCGGACCGCG
>NZ_CADEAU010000415.1 GCF_902825405.1 Micromonospora maritima
CCGGTCTCCGCGCCGCCCCCGCCGCCGCCCGGCATCACGCCGATCGCCCCGGCCCAGCGCGGCGCCGTGCCGCCGGCCGACGCCGGTGAGCCGTTCCGCCCGACGCTCACCACCGCCGCGATCAACAAGGCACGGGCCGAGCGGCAGCGCACGGTGATCCCGCCGCGTCCCAAGACCAACCAGGAGCCGCCGACCGGCGGGTTCAGCGCCACCGACCTGAGCGTTCCGGTGCCCAGTCCCCGCCCGTCCGCGCCGGAGCCCGCCCCGCCGGGGTCTCGCGCCAACTGGCCGCTCGTCAACAACGGCGACGACCAGAACGACCGGGAGCGGGAGGCGCCCGCCTACCCGTACGGGCGCAGCGTCGACGCGCCGAGCGACCCGGGACGGGTCACCCCGCCGTGGCTCGCCGACGACCTGCCCCAGGAGCCGCCGATGCTGCGGCTGGTGGAGCCGCCGCCGCTCGCCGACCGGGCGCTGCGCAACGAGCTGGACCAGCCGACCGACCCGGGCCTCGACACGCCTCCGCTGCGGCTGGTCGACCCGGCCGACGCCGGGCGTCGTGCGCCCCGGGCCGAGCTGCCCCCGCCGCTGGAGCGTCGTCCCGCACCGAAGGAGCACCGGCCGCCGCCGGTGTCCGACGAGGGCGACGGTGACCTGCTGATCTTCGCGCAGGCCAAGTCGGCCTGGTTCGTCGGTCACGGCGACGAGGCGGACCTGGAGTGGGCGACCACCGCGGACACCGGCTGGCAGGCCGCCGAGCAGGCCGCCCGCCCCTCGGTCGGCGCGGAGACCAGGGCGGGCCTGCCGAAGCGGGTTCCCCAGGCCAACCTGGTGCCGGGCTCGCCGCTGCGCGAGGAGCGTCCCCTGCGGATCGTGCGCAACGCGGCCAGCCTCGCCGAGAACACCACCGGCTACTTCCGGGGCTGGCGCCGCGGTCAGGAGATCGGTGGCTTCGCGGTCGGCGGTCGGCCGGGCCGCGAGGCGGCCGGCGGCTGGGACTTCAGCCGGGACACCGGCGACCGCGACGACGAGCGGGAATACGAGTACCGGTCGGCGGGATACCGGTCCTGACCACCACGCCGTGGCGTGTTCCTACCCACACCCGGACGATTTGACGTCGGGTCCGGCCGGCCGGGAACATACCCGGCGGACCAGCGGCGGCGCCTGTTCGCCGGGGTGGGAAGGCGACTCCATTGGCGACACCGGCATTCGACTCCACCGTGCTCACCCGTCGGGGCGTCCTCGCCGCCGCGGCCGGCAGCCTGCTGCTGGCCGGTTGCGGGCCGCAGGGACAGCGTCCCGGTGACGGTGGGACCAGCAGCGCACCGGGCGACCAGGACCTGTTCGTCGGCGCCAGCCTGGAGCTGAGCGGCCGCGGCGCGGCGCTGGCCCTGTTCCAGCGCCGGGCGCTGGAGATCACGGCGGAGTCGCTGAACCGGACCGGAATCCAGGTCGGCACCCTGCTCCGGTCGATCCGGCTGGACGTCCGGGACAACGGCGGCAACCCGGAGGTCGCCGCCCGGCAGGCGGCGGAGCTGACCCGTGCCGGGGCGCAGGCCCTGGTCGGAGGCGTCCTCGGGGAGACCGCCGCGGCCCTGGCGGCGGCGGCCCAGCGACTCAAGACGCCCTACCTGTCCCTGGGCTACGGGGACCGCATCGTGCTCCCGCTCCAGGAGCGCACGTTCAGCTTCAAGCTCACCCCGGACGGCACCGACGTGGCCCGCCGGCTGGCGGACCTGCTCGAGTCGCAGCGGATCCGCCGGGTCGTCCTGCTCGCCGCGGACGGACCCCACGGCGACTCGGGGGTACGGGCGGTGCGGGACGCGCTGGACAACAGCCGGGTGGACCTGGTGCGAACGGTCCGGCTGCCGGAGACCGGGCAAAGCTTCCGGTCCGCCGCCGGGCGCGCCGCCGCCGGCGACCCGGACGGCGTCATCGTCTGGGGCACCGCCCCCGACTCGGGCGACGCGGCGCGGGAACTGCGGCGCGCCGGCCACCGCGGCCCGCTCTTCTTCGACGCCGGCGCGGTGGCCGACGACACCGTGAACGGCACCAACGCGGCCGCGGTGGAGGGGGCGTACGCCGTGCACCCGGCCTGCCTGGGCGGCTCCCCGCTGACCGCCACCAGCACCGCCCAGGTGGCCCGCCAGGACTTCGACAGGCGTTACACCCAGCGGCACGGCACCTCGGTCGCCTTCGCCCCGTACGCGTCGGACGCGCTCCAGATGCTGGCCGCGTCGGCCCGGAAGGCGACGAGCCTCGACCGGGGCCGGCTGCGGGCGTTCCTCCAGACCCAGATGGCCGAGGGCATCGCCGGCGGGTACGCGTTCACCGAGGGCCGGCACGGTGGCATGGAGGCCGACTCGCTCGGCGTCTACCTGGTCTCCCAGGGCAGCTGGACCCGGTACGCCTGACCGTCGTCCGGTGGCCGTCCCGTCGGGACGGTCACCGGCTGACCGCGTACCGCATTCGACCACGGACGGCAGGAAGCGCCCGGTGGCCCATGGCCGCCGGGCGCTTCCGCGTGTCGGTCAGGCGGGTGCGACGGCCCGCGAGCGCCGCATGGTGAGCACGTACTCGACGAGCGAGATCAGCACGTGCTTCGTGGACTCCCGGTTACGGGCGTCACACGGCACCACCGGCACGTCGCGGGAGATCGCGAGCGCGTCCCGCACGTCCTGCGGATCGTGGTACTGCATGCCGTCGAAGCAGTTGATGGCGATCAGGTACGGCAACCGCCGGTGCTCGAAGAAGTCGATCGCGGCGAAGCAGTCGGCCAGTCGACGCGTGTCGACGAGCACCACCGCACCGATCGCTCCCCGGACCAACTCGTCCCACATGAACCAGAACCGCGTCTGACCCGGCGTACCGAAGAGGTACAGGATCAGGTCACGGTCGATCGAGATACGACCGAAGTCCATCGCCACCGTGGTCGTCGTCTTGCCCGGCACCTGCCGGGTGTCGTCGACGCCCACGCCGGCGGAGGTCATGATCGCCTCGGTGGTCAGCGGCGTGATCTCCGAGACCGAACCGACCAGCGTCGTCTTGCCGACGCCGAATCCACCGGCGATAACGATCTTCGCCGACGTCACGCGCCCGCTCGGGACCGGCGGCCGGTGCGACATGTCAGAGCCTGCGAAGTCCACTCAGCACCCTCTCCAGCAGTTCAGTGCCCACCGCGTCGTCGGAGTCGTCCAAAATGGTCGGCTCGTGGACCGCGACCAGGCCGTCCGTCGCCATGTCGGCGATGAGCACCCGGGCCACGCCGAGCGGAAGCTGCATCCGCGCCGCGATCTCGGCAAGCGACTGCACGCGTCCGTCACACAACGCGGCTATGTACTGGTGTTCACGACCGTGGCCACCATTGCCAGTGGCAACCGCTCGGCCGCGCACCGTCGTCTCGACGAGCGCCTCCAGGGCGATGTCGAGCCGGGGACGGGTGCGACCACGGGTCACGGCGTACGGCCGGACCAACGCTCCGGTCGGCTCGTCACGATCCGCCATTTCGCCGCTCACCTCCCTCGCACCCGGCACCGGCTCGCCCCGGTGACATTCGTCGCTGTCGTCGTTGTTCCCGCTCCTGACCCACCGGCCAGCGCGTCATTCAGCCCATCATCCCCACAGCCGTACGCGGCTGCGGCGTCAGGGCGTCGCCCACCCGGTCCACGAGCAGGGCCATCTCGTACCCGACCTGACCCACGTCACAGCTGCGTGCCGCGAGCACCGCGAACGACGAGCCGTCCGAGATGGACATCAGGAACAGGAAGCCGTTGTCCATCTCGACGACTGTCTGCAGCACCGCTCCGCCCTCGAAGCAGCGCGCCGCGCCCTGGGTCAGGCTGACCAGGCCGGACGCGATGGCCGCGAGCTGGTCGGCGCGGTCCCGCGGGAGGTCACGGGACGAGGCGAGAAGCAGGCCGTCGGCCGAGACCGCGACCGCGTGCGCCACACCGGGCACCCGGTCGGCGAAGTTGGCGAGCAGCCATCCGAGATCCTGCGTAGTAGTCATCCTTGTTGCTCCTTCTGCCCGCTCCCGGCCACCGGGCCTGAGCCAGACTGCGAGGACTGCTGCCCGCCCGGAGTGCCCTCCGGGCCGGTCGTGTTGCTGTCGGTCGTGCTCCGCCCCCGCTGTACGCCCCGATGGTAGGCCGAGAGCAGGCCCCGGACACCCTCCGGCGTACGCCGCTGCGACGTCGGCGACGGCTTGTCGATGCTGCCCGGCACGAGCTGCGCCATCGGCGTCCGCTTCGGCAGGCCCTTCTGCGTGGTCTCCGCCACCGGCACCTCGGTGGCGGCCGAGGCGGCCCGCCATCCGTCGTCGGCCGCGGTCTGCCACGGCGAGGCCTGCTGCGGCGCGGCCGGCTGCCGGGTGGGCAGCCCGCCGGCGTACGCCGGACGGCCGTTGCCGTTCGCCGTGCCGTTGTCACGCGGGGCTCCGCCGACTGTCGGAGTGGGTGCCATCGGCGTGTTACCTGTCGTTGCGGGTGTCGGCTGCGGCACGGCCCGGCCGGCGGTGTCCACCTTGGCGAACTGCTGGGTCGCGGCGCCGTTGGCCGACCCGGCCTGGGCCGCCGCCTCCTCGTGGGGCCCGGGCCGGCGGGTGCGGAACCACGCCGACTCCAGCTCCCGGAAGATCGGCAGCTCCATCGTCTCGTCCGCGTACCGCTGGCGGTTGCCGGGCTGCTGCGGCGCGGCCGGTCGCGGTGCGGGGGCCGGCGTCGACTG
>NZ_CADEAU010000416.1 GCF_902825405.1 Micromonospora maritima
GGCCGGGTCGGGGTCGTCGGCGAGCCAGCTCTCGGCTCGCGCGCGAAGGTCGTCAAGGTCAGTGGTGTCCGCCGCCATGGCCTCTTGATAGCACGGCGGAGAGCTGCCACTTCCGGGACCTGGCGGCGGAGTTCGCGGCGGTGGGCGCGTCCCGGGTCGGGATCAGCCGGGACCCGGTGGACAGGCAGGCGGAGTTCTCCCGCCGGCACGGGTTCGACTATCCGTTGCTGTCGGACGTCGACGGCGCGGTGGCGGAGGCGTTCGGGGTGCGGCGTCGGCTGCCGCTGGGCGCGTTGAGCACCCGGCGGATGACGTTCGTGATCGGGCCCGACCGGCGGGTGCTGGCGGTGGTGCACAGCGAGTTGAGCATGAACGAGCACGCCGACGCGGCGTTGCGGGCGCTCGGGGGCTGATCCCCGCGCTGTCGCAGTGGGCTGGTATCAAGGCTGCAGTCAAACAGGTGTACGGAAGAGGGCGTGATGGCGGGCCAGGGTTTGTCCACTGACGAGGTGCAGCAGTTCCGGGAGGCGTTGGCGGCGGGCCGTAAGCCGCGGGTGGTGTTCACCGCGGCGGCCGGGCAGATGGCCGGGCAGCTGGGGCAGGTGGTGGCGCTGACCGACCCGGCGGAGTCGGAGGAGTTCGTGGTGGTGCGGTTCGGCCGCGACGAGCTGCCCTTCTCCCCCGCCGACGTGGCGGTCGCGCCGAAGGGGGCCGGGCGGCGGCCGGCCGCCGAGGCGAAGCCGGAGCCGCAGGCGCCGCAGCCGCCGGCCGCGCCGGAGCCGGAGTTCGTGTTGGACACGCCGCGGGTGCCGGCGCCGCGTCGGGAGGAGCCGAAGGTGGAGCAGCAGCAGGCGGAGCCGAGGCCGGCGAAGCGGGCGGTGAAGGCGGCGAAGCCGAAGGGCCCGGCCGGGTTGACGGTGACGCTCGCCTACGCCGAGGGCGAGTGGACCGTCGCCGCGCAGCAGGGCTCCAAGGCGCTGGCCCGGCCGTACGTGGTGAAGCCGGCCGAGGCGCTGCGGATGGTGGCGCTGGTGGACGTGCCGGGGGTGCAGGAGGCGGTGGAGCAGATCCTGGCCGCGGAGCGGGCCGAGGCCGAGCAGCAGGCGGAGAAGTTGCGCGCCGAGCTGGCCGAGATCGAGGCGCGGCTGGCGGAGCTGCGCGAGGCCCGCTGAGCGGGCCTGGACGCCCCGCGGGGCCGGTGCGACCCCCTCGCACCGGCCCCGCGTCACCCCTGCGCCCGCAGGTCCTCAGTGTTGCGGAATGTTCTGTACCCCGATCCGGCGGCGGAACACCCAGTAGGTCCAACCCTGGTAGGCCAGCACGATCGGGGTGAACACCACCGCCACCCAGGTCATGATCTTCAGGGTGTACGGGGTGGACGCGGCGTTGGTGGCGGTCAGCGTGCCGGCCGCGTCCAGCGTGGAGGGCAGCACGTTGGGGAACAGCGCGGCGAACAGGGTCGCCACGGCCAGGGCGATGGCCACCGCGGTGCCGGTGAACGCCCAGCCCTCCCGGCGTACCCGGGCCGCGGCCAGACCGCCGAGCAGCGCGAGGGCGGCGCCGACGGCGAGCACGACGGCGGCGGCGCTGGAGCGGATGGTCAGCGACCAGCTCAGGAACGCCACGGCGGCCACGGCGGTGCCGACGCCGAGCTTGACCGCGAGGGCGCCGGCGCGCTGGCGGATGTCGCCGGTGGTCTTGAGGGCGAGGAACACCGCGCCGTGGGTGAGGAACAGGCCCAGCGTGGTCAGGCCGCCGAGCAGCGCGTACGGGTGCAGCAGGTCGAGCAGGCCGCCGACGTACTCGTGGTCGGCGTCGAGCGGAACGCCGCGGAAGATGTTGGCGAACGCCACCCCCCACAGCACGGCCGGCACGGCCGAGCCCCAGAAGATGGCCTGGTCCCAGCGGCGCTTCCAGGACGCCTCGGGCCGCTTGTGGCGGTACTCGAAGGCCACGCCGCGGGCGATCAGGGCCAGCAGGATGAGCAGCAGCGGCAGGTAGAAGCCGGAGAACAGGGTGGCGTACCACTCGGGGAACGCGGCGAACATGGCGCCGCCGGCGGTGATCAGCCACACCTCGTTGCCGTCCCAGACCGGGCCGATGGTGTTGATCAGGACGCGGCGTTGCCGGTCGTCGCGGCCGAGCACGGGCAGCAGCATGCCGACGCCGAAGTCGAAGCCTTCGAGGATGAAGTAGCCGGTGAAGAGCACGGCCACGAGGAGAAACCAGACGGTCGTCAGTTCCACGGTGGGCTCCGGGTCAGTAGGCGAACGCGAGCGGGCGCTCGGCGTCGTCGGTGTCGTCGTCGGCGGGTTCCGGGGTGAGGTCCGGTACGCCGGCGCGGGCGTAGCGGACCAGCAGCTTGAACTCGATCACCGCGAGGGTGGCGTAGATGAGGGTGAAGGCGGTGAAGGAGGTGAGGACCTCGGTCAGGGAGACGCTGCGGGACACGCCGTCGCGGGTGAGCATCTCGCCGAAGACGATCCACGGCTGGCGGCCCATCTCGGTGAAGATCCAGCCGAAGGAGTTGGCCAGCAGCGGCAGCACGGGCATGACCAGGCCGGCGCGCAGCAGCCAGCGGCTGGTGGGGGTGCGGCCCTTGCGCTGGCTCCAGAGCACCAGCAGCGCGATCGCGGCGGCGGCCAGACCGAAGCCGATCATGAAGCGGAAGCTCCAGTAGGTGACCGGGATGATCGGGGCGTAGTTGCCGGGGCCGTACTGGCTGGCGTACTGGGCCTGGAGGTCGTTGATGCCCTGCACGGTGCCGTGGGGGTCGCCGGTGCCGAGGAACGACAGCAGGTAGGGGATCTTGAGGGCGAACACCTCGCGGCTGCCGTCGAGGCTGCCGACGGTGAGCACGGAGAACGAGGCGGGGCTCTCGGTGGTGTAGAGGCCCTCGGCGGCGGCCATCTTCATCGGCTGCACCTCGGTCATGATCTTGCCCTGGATGTCGCCGGTGAGGACCACGAGTGCCGAGGAGACCAGGACCACCCAGGAGCCGAACTTCGTGGCGAAGCGGTAGGCGCCGGTGTCGGCGCTGCCGGAGTTGCGCATCACGTGCCACAGCCCGACGGTGACCACGAGGGATCCGGCGACCAGGAACGACCCGGCCAGGGTGTGCGGGAAGGTGACCAGGGCGACCTTGTTGGTGAGCACGGCGAAGAAGTCGGTCAGTTCGGCGCGGCCGCTGTCCGGGTTGATCCGGAAGCCGACCGGGTTCTGCATGAACGAGTTCGCGGCGAGGATGAAGTACGCCGACAGGTTGGTGCCGATGGCGGCGGCCCAGATCGCGGCGAGGTGCAGCCGCTTGGGCAGCCGGTCCCAGCCGAAGATCCACAGGCCGATGAACGTCGACTCCAGGAAGAACGCCACCAGGGCCTCGATGGCCAGCGGCGCGCCGAAGATGTCGCCGACGAAGCGGGAGTAGTCGCTCCAGTTCATGCCGAACTGGAACTCCTGCACGATGCCGGTGACCACGCCCATGGCGAAGTTGATGAGGAACAGCTTGCCGTAGAACTTGGTGAGCTTGAGGTACCGCTCGTTGCCGGTGCGGTGCCACATCGTCTGCAGGACGGCGACGAGCACGGACAGGCCGATGGTCAACGGCACGAACAAGAAGTGGTAGACGGTGGTGACACCGAACTGCCAGCGGGCGACGTCCAACGCGTCCACCTGAAACCCCCAGCTGTGCATACTACGAGACGTAGTAAATACTACTCGGCGTCGTAGAGAAAGCGGCAGGGCCGCACGGCCCGAACGGTCCCGGGACCAATGACCCTGATCACCTGCCGGAGGACCCGTCCCCGGGTCCCGGGACCACCCCCGCGCGTGCGACCATCCAGCACTGATGAACAGCACCCCCTGGCGCGCGCCACTGCTGTGGCGGGGCGCGCAGACGCTCGCCCGCGCCGCCGTCGGGCTGGTCGGCCGGCTGGAGGTCACCGGCGACGTGCCGCAGGCATTGCGGCACGGTCCGCTGATCCTGGCGGCCAACCACATCAGCCCCTTCGACCCGGTGGTGCTCGCCGCCGCCTGCCGGGTCCGGCGGGTCGCCCCCCGCATCATGGCCACCGCCGGGCTGTTCCGGGCCCCGCTGATCGGGACGCTGATGCGCCGTGCCGGGCACATCCGCGTCGACCGGGGCACCGCCGCCGTGCACCGGTCGCTGGAGGTCGCCGCCCACGCGGTGGCCGGCGGCTCGGTGGTGCTGGTCTACCCGGAGGGACGCATCGGCCTCGACCCCGGCATGTGGCCCGAGCGGGGCAAGACCGGCGCGGCGCGGCTCGCGTTCGCCAGCGGCGCCGCCGTCGTCCCGGTCGCCCAGTGGGGCTCGCACGAGGTGCTGCCCTACCGGGCGCCGAAGGGGATGCTGCGCGGCCTGGCCCGGGCCGTGGCCCGCCGGCCGGTGATCCGGGTGCACTTCGGCGCCCCGGTGACGCTGCGCGACCTGCATCCCGCGACACCAGGCGCGGCTCGGCGCGCCACCGACCGGATCATCGACGCGATCACCGCCGACCTCGCGCCGCTGCGCCCGCACGAGCCCGACCTGCCGCGACACGTCGACCCCGGCCGCCCGGTCGACCCCAGCCGCGCGCACCGCCCCCACCGGACCGGCTGAAACCCCCCGCGCGAGCGGCGGCGAGGTGAGACCGTGGCAGGCGTGAACGCACCCGTCGTGCTGGTCACCGGCACGTCCACCGGCATCGGCCTGGAGACCGCCGTC
>NZ_CADEAU010000417.1 GCF_902825405.1 Micromonospora maritima
CCTGCGAGACGTACGTGGCGGTGCCGTTCGCCGCCCCGGGCGCCGCCGAGTCGCGCGGCCCGGACCGACCCGGTCATCCGCCGGTCGACGGTGACCCGCCCGCCCCGCCCGGCGGGGCGCTGGGCGTGCTGGCCCTCTACGACCGGCTCGGTGGCCACGAGTTCGACGACGACGACCTGGTCACGCTGCGGACCTTCGCCGGCCACGCGGCGGTGGCGGTGGAGAACGTCCGGGTGCACGAGGAGGCGCAGCGGCTCTCCCTGACCGACCCGCTGACCGGGCTGTGGAACTACCGCTACCTGCGCGAGTCGATCCGGCGGGAGGTCGAGCGGGCGAACCGGTTCGGCCGGATGCTCAGCGTGCTCGCCCTCGACCTGGACCGGTTCAAGGACGTCAACGACACCTGGGGGCACGCCGCCGGGGACGCGGTGCTCGTCGAGTTCGCCCGCCGGGTGCGCGGCGTCATCCGCGAGGTCGACCTGGCGTTCCGGCAGGGCGGCGAGGAGTTCGTGGTGCTGCTCCCGGAGACCGACGCGCGCGGCGCGACCATCGTCGCCGAGCGGCTGGGCGCGGTGGTACGGGACCAGCCGGTGCCGGTCGAGGGGCACGGCGACGAGCCGGTGCGGGTGCCGGTGACGGTCTCCATCGGCATCGCCGTCTACCCCGACCACGCCGCCGGCGGCCAGCAGGTGCTGGACGCCGCCGACGACGCGCTGTACGCCGCGAAGGCCGCAGGCCGGGACGGCTACCGGCTGGCCCCGGCGCCCGATCCGGTTCCCACGCAGGAGATTCCGGTGGTGGCGGCCACGGTCAGCCCGCCGGACGGGCTGCCCCGAGCCGGCGCGGCGGACCCGCCGGGCACCGCACAGGGCGGCGCGTCTTCCGGTCCTCACCCGCCGCGGCAGAGCCGTGGCCGATAGTCTCGCGGCATGTCGGAGCACTCAGCGAACCCCTCAGCGACCCCCGGTCGCTCCCGCGCGGTCAAGGCCGTCATCCCGGCCGCCGGCCTGGCCACCCGGTTCCTGCCGGCCACCAAGGCGGTCCCGAAGGAACTGCTGCCGGTCGTCGACCGGCCGGTGCTGCAGTACATCGTCGAGGAGGCCACCCAGGCCGGCATCGCCGACGTGCTGCTGATCACCGGTCGGGGCAAGACCTCGATGGTGGACCACTTCGACCGGCGGCCGGACCTGGAGGACCGGCTCGCCAAGAAGCCCGAGCTGCTGGCCGCGGTCAAGCGCACCGAGGAACTGGCCGCCGTCTACACCGTCCGCCAGCCGGAGCAGCTCGGCCTGGGCCACGCCGTCGGGTACGCCGAGTCGCACGTCGGCGACGCCCCCTTCGCGGTGCTGCTCGGCGACGAGTTCGTCAAGCCCTCCGAGCCGCTGCTGCCGGCCATGCTGGAGCTGCAGGCCCGCACCGGCGGCGTGGTGCTCGCGTTCTTCGAGGTCGACCCCTCCGAGACCAGCCGCTACGGGATCGCCTCGGTCGAGCCGGCCGAGTCGGAACACTCCGACATCGCCGAGGTCGTCAAGGTCACCGGCATGGTCGAGAAGCCCAGCCCCGAGGACGCCCCGAGCAACCTCGCCGTCCTCGGCCGGTACGTGCTCCCCGGGAAGATCTTCGACGCGATCCGGCGAACCGAGCCGGGCAGCGGCGGCGAGATCCAGCTGACCGACGCGATGGAGCTGCTGCGGACCGAGGGCGTGCCGGTGCACGCGATCGTCTACCGGGGCACCCGCTACGACACCGGCATGCCGCTGGGCTACCTGCAGACCGTGGTCCAGATCGCCGCGGAGCGGGAGGACCTGGGCGCCGAGTTCCGCAAGTGGCTGGCGGAGTTCGTCAACAAGGGCGACGAGACCGTCACCGACGCGATCCTGAACGGCGTGCGCGACACGTCCGGCGGTGCCGATACATGACCGCGACGGCCGACGCCGAGGCGGCCGCGAACGAGTTGACGCCGCTCGCCGACTACCTGGGCAGTGTGCTGCGCAGGTTACGCGCGCTGCCTCCGCTCGACCTCGACCTGACCCAGGCGTACGGCAACGTGCTCGCCGAGGACGTGGTCGCCCCGCACTCCTACCCCGCCTTCGACCAGGCGGCGGTGGACGGGTACGCCGCGCGCTGGGAGGACATCTCTGGAGGGAGCCGGGGGCCGGGCTACGTCCCGGCCCCCTCCGGTATGCCCGGCGGTCGCAGCATCCGGCTCAACGTGGTCGGCGACCTCGGCGCGTCGAGCTGGCGGCCGGTCCGGCTCACCCCCGGCTCGTGCTTCTCGGTGGCGGCGGGCGCGCCGCTGCCGATCGGTGCCGACGTGGTGGTGCCGGTGGAGTGGACCGACCAGGGCATGGCCGCGGTGGAGATCTTCCGCGCCCCCAAGCGGGGGTACGGCCTGCGTCGCGCCGGCGAGGAACTGGGCGCCGGCACGCTGCTGGCCCGCGCCGGCGCGTACGTCTCGCCGGCCCTGGTCGCCGTGTTCGCGGCCACCGGCATCGGACACGTGGTGGTACGCCCCAGCCCGCGGGTGGTCATCGTGGCGACCGGCGACGAACTGGTCGACGTGGGCCGGGGCAGCCAACCCGGCCAGGTGGTGGACACCAACTCGCACGCGCTGACCGCGGCGGCGGCCGAGGCGGGCGCGCTCGCGTACCGGGTGGGGATCTGCGACGACGACCCGGAGGCGCTGCGCGGCCTGCTGGAGGACCAGACCCTGCGGGCCGATCTGATCATCACCACCGGCGGCACCGGCACCGGGCCCGGTGACATGGTCCGCCGGATCCTGTCCCGCCGCGACGGCGGCCGGGCCGGGCCGGTCACCTTCACAGAGGTGGCCCTCTATCCCGGAACCGCCCTCGGGTTCGGTACGGTCGGCGCCGAGGAGGTGCCGGTGGTGTGTCTTCCCGGTGAGCCCGGCGCGGCGCTGATCGGCTTCGAGGTGCTGGCCCGCCCGGCCATCCAACTGCTGGCCGGCGCCGAGCCGGTGTTCCGGCCCAGCGTCCGCGCGCACCTGCTGGAGACGGTCTCGTCGCCGGTGGGGCTGCGCGAGTTCCGGCCCGCGCACGTGGCCGAGCGGCGCGGTGGCGGCTACACCGTGCAGCCGCTGGCCGGCGGCCCGTTCACGCTGTCCGGCCTGGCCGAGGCGAACGGCCTGCTGGTGCTCGGCGAGCGGGTCACCACCGCCGCGGCGGGGTCCACCGTGGACGTGTTGCTGCTGGACAGACGCCGGTGAGCGCGAGGAGTGAGCTTGCGAGCCCCGCAGTCGCGAACGGACGGTTGATGCGGTGAGCGCGAGGAGTGAGCTTGCGAGCCCCGCAGTCGCGAACGGACGGTTGATGCGGTGAGGTTCCGGCGGGCGCCGGGGTGGCCGGCGGTGCTGGTGGACGGTCCGGTGGTGCTGCGACCGTACCGGCGGTCCGACGCCCTCGCCTGGTCCGAGATCCGGCGGGCGAACCGGAGCTGGCTGGCCCCGTGGGAGTCGCACGTGCCGGGCAGTTGGGACGAGACCAACTCTCCGGCCGCGTTCCGCCTGGTCCACGCCGACCAGCGCAAGTCGGCGCGTACCGGTGACGGGATGCCGTTCGCGGTCTGCCTGCGCTCCGACGGTCGGGAACGGCTGGTCGGGCACCTCAACGTGGGCAGCATCGTGCGGCGGGCGTTCTGCTCCGGGTACGTGGGCTACTGGGTGGACTCCCGGGTGGCCGGTCGCGGCGTGATCCCGACCGCTGTGGCGCTCGCCGTGGACCACGCGTTCGGGCCGGGCGGCCTGCACCGGATCGAGGTGAACATCCGACCGGAGAACGTCCCCTCCCGGCGGGTGGTGGAGAAGCTGGGCTTCCGGGAGGAGGCCTACCACGTGCGCTACATGCACATCGACGGCGCGTGGCGGGACCACATCGGATACGCGATGACCGGCGAGGAAGTGGCCGCCGAGGGCGGTCTGCTGGCGCGGTGGCACCGCGTACGTGACACCCGGCGTTGACGCGTTCGGACCGTGACCGCCCGGCGCGGCGCACGGTGAACCGGGTCGGCGGCCCGTAACCTCAAGTAACTGCAAGCTGTGGCAAGCGCTGCCCGCCCGCATGATGTGCGCCGTTAACGACGGTCGACGGAAGAAGTTGCGGCCGTGTGGCGCTCGCCCCGAACTTGGTGACGGGAGGGGTGAGGGTGCCCACGTCGGTGCTCCTCGCCGTCCTCGCCGCCGCCGGTCTGCTCGCCCTCGCTCCGGCGCTGGTCCGCCGGTACGACGCCACCGAGCGGCTGGTGGCGGAGCGGGCGCAGTCGACGGCGCGGGTGCTCCAGCGCCAGCGTCGACGCCGCACCGTGCCCGGACGGCGGCCGGTGCATCCGCCGCGCGCGCTCGTGGTGACCCTCAGTGAGGATTCCGACACGGGCGGTCTTGCCCGCCCGGTCTCCGCGCCGCCCGTGCGGCGCCGGTCGGGTCGGCTCCGGCCCGTCTCGGCCATTCCGGCGCAGTCCCGCCGACGGCACCCGACCCGGCGCCGGCACACCCCCGCGGTCTACCGCCGTCGCCGGGTGCTCGCCGCGCTGCTGCTGCTCAACCTGGTCGAGCTGGTCGGCGTGGTGCTGGTCGGCCCCGGGTTCTGGATCAGCGTCTCGGTGACCGGCGCGCTGCTCGGCGCGTACGTCGTGCACCTGCGCCAGCGCGCGCTGGCCGAGCGAGATCGGAAGAGCGTCGTGTAGGGAAAGAGTGTTCAGA
>NZ_CADEAU010000418.1 GCF_902825405.1 Micromonospora maritima
GCCGCCCAGAGCCGCAGCCGACGACCGTCCAGGTGGAACCGGGGCGGCGGTCGCTTCGCCGTGCCGCGCAGCCAGCCCCGCGCGAGCGGCGCCAGCGTGGTCGAGTACGCGGAGCGCACCCGGTGCCGGCCGTCCTCGGTCGGCTCCCAGCTCGCCGGCACGCCCCGCGCGCCCAGCTCGGCCACCAGCACGTGCACCCGCCAGGCGGCGTCCACCACCACGGAGATCCGGGCGGTGCCGCCCATCCGCACCACCTCGCCCGGCCCGGCGAGCAGGCCGGCGAGATCCGCCAGCGCGGGGTCGGCCGCCTCGGTGGAGAAGAGCGAGGGCTGGCGGGCCGGTTTCGGGGTGGGAGGGGTCAGCGACACTCCGGGACCTCGTCGAAGGCCTCTTTCAGCTCGGGCGAATTGAGCTTGCTGGTGTCCAGCGCGCTCGCGTCGTACTCCTTGTTCAGCGTGTCCACGGCGGCGCGCACGCCGTCGTAGAACGGACCGGCCTGGGCGGTGTCGAGCCCGTCGATGGTGTCCCGGGCCCGCCCGTACGCGTCCCGCATCTTGCTCAGCGAGCCGCGGAACCCGGCCGACACCTCGTCGCCGTGCTCGACCTCCGGCACGCCCGCCTCCTCGACCTTGCGCCGGGCCGTCTCGCTCGCCTGTTCGGCGCCGGCGAAGAGGCGGACCAGGTTCTCCCTGGCCTGCGCCGGAGTGGTCCGCGCGGTCATCTGCTGCTGGGTGCTGCTGGTGAGCTTGGAGATCTCCGCCCGCCAGGGGGTGAGCGCCTGGCAGACCGACGCCGCCCAGGCCCGTGGGCTGGGACCACCGCACCCGGCGACGACGAGGACCAGCGTGGCCAGGACCACCGTGAGCTTTCCGGCGGTTGCCGCCCGGCGCGTACGCATGCGAAGCAGCGTACGACCTCCGGGGGGAACCGCCACCGGTCAGGTTTCGTGCACGGGACCGCCGGACGGCACGGTTCCCGGCCGGCCGGGGCCGACCGGGAACCGTCGCGTCACTCAGGCGTTGACCGTCTCCGGGCGCTGGTCCGGGGTGCCCGCACCGCTGTCGGAGTTGTCCATGGCGACGCCCTTGCGCTTGCTGAACACCACCGCCGCGGCGATGATCAGCGCAGCCACCACGGCGATCGTGATGCGCAGCGCCGGGTTCTTGTCGTCGCCCACGCTCCAGGCCACCACGGCCGGGGCGATCAGCAGCGAGACCAGGTTCATCACCTTGATCAGCGGGTTGATCGCCGGGCCGGCGGTGTCCTTGAACGGGTCGCCGACGGTGTCGCCGATGACCGTGGCGGCGTGCGCCTCGGAGCCCTTGCCGCCGTAGGCGCCGTCCTCGACCAGCTTCTTGGCGTTGTCCCAGGCGCCACCGGAGTTGGCCAGGAAGACCGCCATCAGCGTGCCCGCGCCGATCGCGCCGGCCAGGTAGGAGGCCAGCGCGCCCGGGCCGAGGCCGAAGCCGACCGCGATCGGGGCCAGGATGGCCAGCAGGCCGGGGGTCATCAGCTCGCGCTGCGCGTCCCGGGTGCAGATGTCCACGACCTTGCCGTACTCGGGCCGCTGGGTGCGGTCCATGATGCCGGGCAGCTCGCGGAACTGCCGCCGTACCTCCATCACCACGGCGCCGGCCGAGCGGGAGACCGCGTTGATGGCCAGGCCGGAGAAGAGGAAGACCACCGCCGCGCCGATGATGAGGCCGACCAGGTTGCGCGGGTTGGCCACGTTCAGCGAATTGAGGATCTCGGCGCCGACGTCGCCCACACCCGCGTCCGCGTACGACGTCCGCAGCGTGTCGGTGTACGAGCCGAACAGCGCGGTCGCGGCCAGCACCGCGGTCGCGATCGCGATGCCCTTGGTGATCGCCTTGGTGGTGTTGCCGACCGCGTCCAGCTCGGTCAGCGTCCGCGCGCCGTGCTCGTCGATGTCGCCGGACATCTCGGCCACGCCCTGCGCGTTGTCGGAGATCGGGCCGAACGTGTCCATGGCGACGATGACGCCGACGGTGGTGAGCAGGCCGGTACCGGCCAGCGCGACCGCGAACAGCGAGAGCGTGATGGAGCTGCCGCCGAGCAGGAACGCGCCGAACACGCCGGCGCCGATCAGCAGCGCGGAGTAGACCGCCGACTCCAGGCCGACGCTGATGCCGGCCAGGATGACGGTGGCCGCGCCGGTCTGCGAGCTCTTGCCGATGTCCTGCACCGGGCGCCTGTTGGTCTCGGTGAAGTAGCCGGTCAGCGCCTGGATCGCGGCGGCCAGCACGATGCCGATCACGACCGCGCCGATGGCCACCAGCCGCGGGTTGCGGTCGACGTCGGTCAGCCCACCCTCCAGCTCGCCGAACGTCGCCGGCAGGTAGGCGAACGCGGCGATCGCCACCAGCACCGCGGAGATCACCGCGGAGAGGTAGAAGGCCCGGTTGATCGCGGTCAGGCCGTTGCGGTCGCTGGTGCGCAGCCGGGTGATGAAGACGCCGACGATCGCGACCAGCACCCCGATGGTGGAGATGATCAGCGGGAAGACCAGGCCGTCCTCGCCGAACGCGGCGCGGCCCAGGATCAGCGCGGCGACGAGCGTGACCGCGTACGACTCGAACAGGTCGGCGGCCATGCCGGCGCAGTCGCCGACGTTGTCGCCCACGTTGTCGGCGATGGTGGCGGCGTTGCGCGGGTCGTCCTCCGGGATGCCCTGCTCGACCTTGCCGACCAGGTCGGCGCCGACGTCGGCGGCCTTGGTGAAGATGCCGCCGCCGACCCGCATGAACATGGCGAGCAGCGCGGCGCCGAAGCCGAAGCCCTCCAGCACGGTCGGCGCGTCACCCCGGAACAGGATGACGACGAGCGCCGCGCCGAACAGGCCGAGGCCGACGGTGAGGAAGCCGACCACGCCACCGGTGCGGAACGCGATCTTCATGGCGCCCTCGCGCCCGCCTTCGCGCTCCCGGGCGGCGGCGGCGACCCGCAGGTTGGCCCGGGTGGCCAGCCACATGCCGGCGCCGCCGATGAACGCGCTGAACAGCGCACCCACCACGAAGAACGCCGAGCGGCCGATCTTCACCAGGGTCTCGTTGCCGTCGGTGTCGTGCACCGGCAGCAGGAAGAGCAGCACGACGGCGATCACCACGAAGATCGCCAGGGTGCGGAACTGCCGCAGCAGGTACGCCGAGGCGCCCTCCTGCACCGCACCGGAGATCTCCTGCATGTTTGTGGTTCCCGTACCGGCTGCCAGGACCGCCCTGGTGAGGGCGGCCGCGAAGACGAGCGCCACCAGCGCGATGACCGCGGCGATGACGACGTACGTCACGTTGGCTCCGGTAAGGGACAGGGCGCCGCCGTCGGCGGCCAAGGTCCCGGACATCTATGTCCTCCTGTACCGAACACTCGCGCCGACTCGTGGAGACGCACGGGCCGACGCCTGGATGCGAACTCGCCAGCGCGCGCCATCCACCCGTTCCCGCTGGCTGCGGGCAGCGATCACTTGCTGACAACCCGGGTACTGTAGCCCTCCGGCGTGGTGGAGGTCACACCGAGGGGGCACCGTGTCTCGATGATCTTCGTAACTGTGTTATGCGAGGAAATCTGATATATAGGGCGGTCAACACGACGAGGCCGCGCTCCCCGTCGGGGAACGCGGCCTGCGAGTCGAACAGGTCAGGCGCGGCCGGCCGGCCAGGACATCCGGACCTCGGTGCCGACACCGTCCTCGACCGGGCGGACCTGGAGGTCCTCCACGAAACCGGCGAGCAGGGCGAAGCCCACCCCGGTGGTGAGCGCGTCCTCGCTGAGCGACTCCTTCGCCAGCTCGTCCGGGCCGAGCGCGGCCAGCCCCAGGCCCGCCTCGATCGGGGCCCGGTCCACCACCCGCACCGAGTAGCCGCCGCCGTCGGACATCTCCACGTACACCGGCTCGGCCAGCCCGTACTGCCGGTGCAGCGCCACCGCCCGGGTGCACGCCTCACCGATGGCCAGGCGCACCTCGTCGAGCAGGTCCTCGCGTACCCCGGCCCGCCGGGCCACCGCGACGCCGACCAGGCGGGCGGTGCGCACGTGCACCGGGGCCGGGGAGAAGGACAGCTTGACGGTGGCCATCACGCGCCGGTGGTGTCGGCGGCGATGGCCGCGTCGACCGTCGGGTGCAGCGGGAAGACCTGGTCCAGGGCGGTGATCCGGAAGATCTTGAGCAGCGGCTCCTTGTCGCAGACCAGGGCGAACGAGCCGCCGGCCGCGCGCAGCCGCTTCAACGCGCCGACCAGTACGCCCAGCCCGGTCGAGTCGAGGAAGTCGACCCGACCCAGGTCCACGACGACGCGGTGGGCCCCGCCGTCGATCAACTCCAGGAGCCGTTCACGCAGGCGGGGGGCGGTGTAGACATCCACCTCACCGCCGACCTCGAGCACCGTGTGCTCCCCCACGGTGCGGGTCGCCAGCGACAGCTCCATCGGCCCCTCCTCGGTAAACTCTCCTGGGCATCTAACCATCCCTCCCGTAAGACCCCCTCGGGTCACCGGTCGGGCCCTCCCCATACCCCCACCCTGCGGTTCCCAATTCCGAACACCAGTGCGAGAGTGCAGGACGTGACCGACGACAGGCCCGGCCCCCGGCGCGCGCCGGCCGAGCTGCTGCACCGGTTGCGGCTGCGGCACGCCACCGACCCGGTCACCCACGTCGAGCGGGTCCCGGCCCGCGCGGGCGAGCCGGTCCCGTG